>CAKOFP010000331.1 GCA_933226995.1 Candidatus Nitrosopolaris rasttigaisensis
ACTTAAATCGAATTGTTCTTTATTTAGTTTTAACGATTTACTTTCGATTCTTGTAACGTCTAAAATATCCGACGCAAGCCGGTCTAACCGTTTTGCATTGCGGATAATAGAAGCGATTGTTTCTTTGTCTACCTCAACTATATCGTTAGTGATATCGAATTTGTGTTCGATGTACTCAGCATCTCCGAGAATTGGCATAATAGGAGTACGCAACTCATGGGCTGCGACGTTAATAAACTCGCTTTGCATCCTATCATGAACCTTTAACTGTTCATTAGCAGAAGCAAGCAGCTTATTGGATTCAATCAACGATTCGTTCGCACGAAGTAGTTCTAAGGTTCTCGCGTCAACTGCACCCTTCAACCTCCTATTCCAGGAGAGAATAAGAAAGGCCATACCCACAGCTATTGCCCCAATCGCCACGACGGCTAAGGTGCTAAAGTTCTTTTGCTGATCTATTAGAAGCCCGACGTTACTGGTTAGGCTGTGAGGTGAACCGATATATAATGTCCATAGCCGTTTTCCGTCAATCGTAACCGGCTGGTAGGATATGGTAGTAGTGTTACCACGAACTGTTATGTCTTCTGCTCCGGAATTGCCTTGTAATGAGCGTCCTAAAATACCGTCGTAGGAATCCTTTATTTCAGGAGGAACTGAGGATTGGAATTCATCTCCTAAGTAGTTTTTGCCGATTAGAGCATGATTTCTAGCGTACAAGAACACGCCATTCTTGTCCATTAATCCTACATTGCTTATAATTTCTGGGGATAGTTCACTCTGTAATGACTTGCCTATTGAATTAACGTTCACCGCTGCAACTATAACTCCTTTGAATGTCTTTGTTACGATGATGCTGCCGCCTTTATCAAATTTGGCTTCTGGCACCATGATAGGGAAGGCGATGTACAACCTCGGAACGTTGTCAGCCGATGTCATCACGCTTGTATAATATGGAGAATGTGTTTTCTTTGGAACAATGAAATATTCTAAAGAGCCTAAGTCAAGACTCTTAGTCTTTCCAAACGAAGAACCATTTGAATTACTCCATGCGATTAGTCTGCCATTTTGATCTAGCAAGTAATAACCGTCCGTCAGTACCTTCGTGGAAGCCTGTGTACTGTCAATCAGAACCTGAGTTAGAATAGTCATGTTGTTGTGGATAGCAGGAGCCGCTGCAAGTGTTCTTAGGTTATTAGTTATTGATTGTATATCATGTATCAACAATTCAGAAAGATCATGTGCTTCAATTCTTGCGTTGGATCTTATCTCTTGTGAAGCTATTTCGGCGATGTCCTTAGCTGTTACCGAGGAATATTGATACGACAGAATTGATAAAGATGTTCCGATAGCAGCAATTACCAAGAGTAAAACAATATTGCTTTTGGAAAATGCTACCATTTTTCACCGCAAATCAATATTTGATTGCTCTTATAAAAACGTCAACTTGCTGGTTCAGATTTTGTGACCCGTTCGGAAATCTGGCTCTAAGGAAGCAGATTTTGGTTTGTAACATCATAGATTAAAGCGTACAGCAGTTGTGATCCACAACGCAATATATTAGCTATGTGTCTATAGCATACGATGTCAGTTGCCGACGGAATTACAATTTTCAAGCCGATGGATTTACAATCGAAGGTTTGCGATTCATAATCGGTGGGATAGTCTCAATTGTTATTGGCCTGATTTCATGAAATTGGACTAACGACAGGGTCTAGCGTGTTTTAAAAAGCCCTTTTTGTAATACGGTAAGTAATTGACTGCCTCCTATCCTACAATGATAACTATAATGTGGCTGGTTGAATGCATGACCTATTGTTCATTGGTTGCTTTTCTATATTAGCAATCACTCGTAACATGTGTCGGTGACTATCTAGCATCGTATAATGATTCGGTCATTTCTGATACTAATTCATAGTAACATGTTCACAGTATTGATATCAATAATTGTTATGGTAATCCAGAATAGAGAAAAATATCTAAATGAAAGAATTAATCAGAATATTGAAAAAAGAATACCATAATAGTATTTAGTGCGGCTTTTATTCGAAGAGATTATTATGTTTTGCAAGTCATGAAACACAGAAGTAGACTAGAAATAATTGCCGAAATCCTCGAAACTGCCAATTCGAGTAAATCTATACAAGCAAAAATTATGCACAGGGTATATTTATCTTATCCACAACTGAAAGAATACTTAGCACTCTTGCTCGAAAATGGTTTAATAGAATACAGACAAACAGACAGAATTTACCGGACAACAAGCAGAGGAATGCGTTTCTTAGAGATTTATAGACAACTAAACGATGTAGTTGTGATGACCGACAACATAATAGTAAGGTGAACATCAAATAGCTTGGAATGAGTCGTAACGCGTAGGCCTTTCTCTAGACCTCGCGCCAAATTGCCTTTGTTTTCGCCAGCATTACAAAGCCGATCAAGTACGAGACTTGCACTAACAGGCCAAGAGCAATTGACCATTCTTTCGGAGTTGGAAGTCCCATAGTGTACTGTAACATCAGGGAGGCGTGAGTTGTCGGGACGATATATGCCAGATACTGCAGGTCCAACGGCAGCCTACCGATCGAATAAAAGACAGGCGGTAACACAGCTAATATGACATTTACAAATGATATAACCTGAGTTGCATTTCGCATATGCAGCATATGGGACGAAAGAAAAAAGCCCATGGCAGACATCGATCCCCAAATCAAGAAAATAGTTGAGATCAAAAGCGGTATGTTACTAATCGAGGTTCCGAAGAAAGCCGCTAGTACGGTAAGCACAGCCAACGCCGGAAACCCAAATAACAGTTGCGACAATGCCAGCCCTGTCATGTATGTCAATGGAGAAACCGGCGATGCGACAAAGACATCTTGGATTTTGTATTCAGTCTTGTAAAAAGATATGTCTTGTCCAAGAGCTAGCCCATAACCTACTAATGCCATAACAAGGCTACCGGCGACGGCAAACTGTATGTAATGTCCATTGCTAACCACGAATAAAACAAATAATAGCGAAAAGGGGCTTATTGCAGAAAAGACCATAGATATTGGATTCCTCCGCAGCCATAGGATTCCTGTCAAATATGCAATCAAGAGTACTTGTTTAAGAATTAAGAATCCTTTCGATCTTTTAACTCTGATTGTTATCATAAAGTAATCGATGACAACGCGATTTTTTAGGTTTTAGATTCTACGGATCGTTGTTTTGTCATTCACTCAAAACTGAGTGAATCGTCACCTAGTCCCTAATCTCCCGGGGACTAGAGAGTTAAGCTCTCCTCTTGTTGGTGACTTTGTGTCATGGACAATACGTCAATTCCATCGCCGCTTGCAGAGTCTCTCTGAATAGATGACTTAATTGCCTTAACTGCCAGCTCTTTTGCACTCTGTTCTGACATGTTGGCCCTGTATTCACCATCCATAACACCAAGGGCCATTTCCGCACCTGATCCGACAGCGGCGTACTCGTCAGGAAGCACAGAACCAAGAGGATCCAACGTATAGATTTGTGGTTTGTTGTCTATTCCTCCTACTATTACCTGTGTTAATAACGGAAAGAATCTCCGTTCGCACATTATCACAGACATCATCTTTGCAATAGAATTTGGAGGCACATTACGTCTAGTTTCGAGCTTTCTAATCTTGGCTAGCGCTCCCACCTGTCTAACCAAAATTTGCATATCAGCAATCATACCGGCACATGCCGCTCCGACCTTATCAGTGACCGGAAAAGTTTTCTTTGTATTCTTGTTTACGACGAAGTTCCCGTATGAAACGCGTTTTTCTGAAGCCAATACAACCCCGTTGTCGAATGAGATTCCGACAGCGGTTGCACCTGGCATAAATTGGAATGCCATTATAGTCTGGGATATATCCTATGTGAGGCAGATTTAGGCGTTTCTATCAACTAATCATACTTCATAAGCAAGTTGTGCTAACCCCCGGAATCGGAACCGATCTAAAAGAATACCCGCCGCATACCTCGAAGGTGAAAAAGCTTAAACATTAGGGAATGACTCATTTGATTTTCATTTTCTTGTGAGAGCACGGTCATGGATTCTTATCGCTTCGGCAACGAGCCTGTTCTGAAGCTCAAGGGCATCTTTGCCCTCTGGATGTTTTGTTTCTGCCAATGCCTCTGCCACAATACTAATAATATGCCTTAAAAGGAACTCCTCCCCTCGCGTAGATTCTGCTTTGTAAGTTGAGTTCGCCTTGTTTACAAATACTACATTCTCATTCTTGAAGCTGTATCTAGAATCATATTCATCCTCATATGGAATAACCTTATAGCCAACTTTTTTTAGCGCAAATGTTCTTTTCAGTATTGGTTTCTTAATCTGTTTGGTTATCACCGTATTGACAGGAGTAGTGACTGCCACAACCTGTTCTGGTTGTAAGAGATTCAAACTTGTCTTATCAGTTGCTGAAAGTGAATCTACGTGAGGAGTTGGTTGCTGAATCTGGCGCGGCTGCGTGATAGTCGTCTCTGACAAGGGAGGTGACTCAATTTTAACCCCCCCATGTGGCTGTGCTTCCTTGGATACAATGAAAGATGTATTCTCGCTGGAAACATTTGCAAAAAGGGCGGCAGATGATTCACCCCCCTCCATC
The DNA here is from genome assembly GCA_933226995.1 of Candidatus Nitrosopolaris rasttigaisensis. Lineage (GTDB taxonomy): Archaea > Thermoproteota > Nitrososphaeria > Nitrososphaerales > Nitrososphaeraceae > Nitrosopolaris > Nitrosopolaris rasttigaisensis. The sequence goes on from CAKOFP010000331.1 coordinate 4,617, forward strand.
GGTGCCTTTTCATTGACATCAACCATCTCATACCCCTCTACCTCTTGTTGAGTTTCCAGATTTTCAACAATGGCCTGACCGAGCACTTTATCGATCTCCCTGTAGATCTTCGATTCTTCACGTGTAATCAAAACGTCTTCATACTCTGTTAAACTAGGCAGCACTGTTTCTATGATAAAAGCTCTCATTGCCTGGTTGAATTTTGCGTATTCTTCGTCTTCGATTATCGCGGATTTGTCAGCAAACCTTGAGGTTAAGGTATCACACCTAACAAATCCTGTCACCTTGCTTAATTTAGTATCAAAGCCAAAATTACCGCGCGTTACTATGTGATTTCCGACCATAATAGCTATTCCCTTTTCATCCTCAGTCAAAGGTCTTCTGGCAATAACGAGTTCGCCGGTTATTCGACCGTCTTCTAGATTTAACATGATCCGATGCCCCTGTATTTCCGGGGCTATTATCTGCTGCGCACCGCTAAGATCCCATTCAACAAATTTTTCTGCCTCCTTGATATATACTTCGAACATAGGTTGTCTTAGGATTGCGAGCTTACGGATTTCTTTTATCAGTCTGAACGCGTCGATCACTGTTTTCGAACCTTTAAGTGTTAGCTCCGTACCGTTACGGCCTAGGGATGACTCGTGTAATTCGTCCAATAGAGCATTTCCGCTAAAAAGCTTGTCGAGAGTGTTACCATCTATCACGATGGTCTTCTCAAACTTATGTCGTTTTGTCCTGATCTTCATACTTTCAAACGAAGTAAGAAACGACAGTCTCCCGGTTCCGTATCTTCCCGTCCTGACTCGGTTTAATCTCGGCGAGATTCTATCATGTTTTTTGTGAGGAGATCCTAAAAGCAAGAATTTTTCCATACTATCCTGGTCCATACCTGCATTATCCTCGATCACAACTGAGCCGTCCTTCATTATCGTCACAACGGAAATCGTAGCATCCTCGTCAAATGCATTTTCGATTAGTTCCTTAAGAGTCTCATTTGGCGAAACCCAAGTTTTTGTAGCGAATTCTCTGAAAAATGATGGATGTACTCTTAATTCAGTTGTCATTACTTGTTTGACGGGTACTTACTTACCTTTATTTATTACGTGTAAAACTATTATTGACAATTTACTCAGGACAACGTGTTCCTAAAGATTGTACCTCATTTCCCAAAAGTTCAAGGGTCAGAAAATTCCTAAGCCAGTAGATAATAACTCTCCTATCATTCATATCAGATTACTAGCGATCTCGTTTGCCTTCAATAAATTCTAAGAAATTGGTCTTCGCTTGTGAATACGACATTTGTACTGGGGGATGCTTAAAACAGTACGCACTTATACTTTCGAGAGGCCCGCTGATAGACCTATCCAGTGCTAATTTAGCTCCTCTAACGGCATCGATCATGACTCCCGCGCTATTGTAAGCATCTACCACCCGCAGCTTAAGATCTAGCTCTATTGGCGTGTTACCAAAGTACTTCCCCTTTAATGAGATATAACATACCTTATCGTTTTCTAAAAACCGAACAAAATCTGAGGGTCCCACACGCATTGGAATTTCGTAAGGCGCCATCGCTGCGACCGCCTTTGTCTTACTGATCCTTTTATCCTCAAGTCTTTCGTCGTCGAGCATGTTATAAAAGTCCATGTCTCCTCCCATATTCAGCTGATAGGTCTCATCTATCTTTACTCCTCTATCGACGAATAACTTTACAAGTGTTTTGTGGAGGACGGTTGCACCTAATTGACTCATTATATCGTCTCCTGCACAGGGCAGATTCTTATTCTGGAAGGCATTCTGCCATTGTGGGGCGGATGCAATAAAGACAGGTATTGCATTAATGAAACAGACTCTAGCATCAAGACATGTCTTGGCATAATATTGAGTAGCTTCCCTGCTCCCAACCGGTAAGTAATTGATAAGTATTTCGGTTTTAGTGTCCTTGAGCACATCTGCCACATCGGCAGCCGGCTTTTCAGAAATTCTGAGCTTTTGACTCAGATGCTTGCCCACTCCGTCGAAAACCTTACATTTTGTAACTTTGACATCCATTTTGTCGACTTTGGTAATTGTGACAGTATTATTTGGTTTAACAAAAATTGCCTCAGAAAGGTCTTTTCCCACCTTAGAATCGGTAATGTCAAATGCGGCAACAAATTCAATATCAGCTGGTTGAATTCCCCCAAGCGAATATGCCGTGAGACCTATCCCATGATTATTCTCAATAGCAGAAGAGTAATATCGTATCCCCTGCACAAGAGCCGACGCACAATTCCCTATTCCCGCTAGTGCTACTCGAACTTTTTTTCGCATTTACAATTAGTGTACCGTTGTAGGCAGCTTAATATCTTTATCAAGAATCGTGATTGGACTGGCACTCAATTGGAATTTCTTTTCAAAGCATAAACCCTTTTCTTGTAAACGAGGCGAAATCCTAATTTTTTGTACAATGGGAACAATCCTTCATTTGTGAACGTCTGGAGAAACAGAGGGTCCAACCGCTGCTGCTGAGCTATTCGCAACGAAACGCCTATCATTTTCTTCGCAACTCCTCGGCCTCTGAAATTTGAAATTGTTCCAAGGCAATACAGACCCATGAGCCCCTGATTAGAAAATAGAGCAGCACACCCAGCTGGTTTGGCAGAAGAATTACTGACACCAAAATAAGACAGCAGTAATATCATCTTCTTAAATTGCAGATCGATTTTTTCTTTTATCTCTGATTTCCATTCCAATACGTCAAATGATCTGCAGAACGCGTCTACCCAACTTGGAATAGACCGTAAATCAACACGAACCACATGGATTTTCTCGTTATCATATTCAACTCTCTCCGACTCTGCTCTTAGAGTTTGCATCGTGTCTATCCACTTGAAGCCGGCTGCTGATAGACAATTTTGGACATCTGTATTCTTATCGTGAGCATACACATAGCAATCCATACCCTTTCTCAAACACACATTAGCTGCTTGCTTAATAACAGCCGTCGCATCTTCGCAGACGAACGGGTTCAGTCGATTAAAGAAATAATCTCCCACCAGTTTTTCATTCACAAATAGGTCAGCACAATCATGAATTCTAATATGCTCTGTCCACAATGAACAAAATGCTATTTCGTTAGCTTCCATCCGCTTAACAATAAACAAGTCCAAAAGTCCTTACCATGGACCACAAGTCCGTGAGGGAATGCCGACTTCTCGCTGTCCCCCTCATTAATTCCAACGCAGGAGGCGTATTTGCATCATCGTCGTTATAACTGGTGAATTCATTTATTAGTTTTGTTTCAAAACCAGGTTACTATAGCATTGCCCCAAGGTGCACTCGTAATTGTTTCGTGAATAGAAAAGAATCTATCAAGTTCAGGTTGTGAAAACACTAAAGGTTCTCTATAATTCTTCGAAAATAGATCCAGCCTTAAAATATTGAGTCATAGTTTTCATGATGTCTCTTATTCTTAGGGTGTTACCGGAGGATTTATACATTTTTCGCCTTTTATGTTTACTAATGCTAAATGATTCCAGATCGTTACTGGTTGTTGATTAGATGTCAAAACCTGCAGTTGCGGGATTTGTGATTCACGATGCGGATAGAATAACTCTTGCGCCCCATGCATATCATATATACCGTTAGACCATAAATTCTCGTTTTGCATGTTCTTTGATTTCTTTGACTCTTTGTTTGGCAAGGATTGCCTGGGACCATAGCCTTTCAAAGAAATATTGCTGCTGTACCAACGCCTTCACATCGCTTACCACAAGTTGTTCTATTGGTTGTTTTGCCTGAACAATTGCAGTTGCGGCGTAGATAGTTCGATCTCCTATCGGGAGACAGGTTACCATGAACCCCATGTAAATGACAAACCTCATTTATAATTTTCAATAGCTCTTTTGAGTAATCGATATTGTTGTTGGTAATTTCCGTAATGAATCTGACTTTTACTCCACGATCTTTGAGTTCATTGTATGCTCTTCTTATTGGCTCAGTTGTAACTAGCACGGCCGGATCCGAAGAATCAGCACAATTATGAAATGTATTCTTTATATCAGAAAACTCTTGCAGAGTTCTTTTAATTATTTCGTTTACCCCGTGTTTTCGGTATCTTTAGTCGTGGAGACGGTCACACCTGGCAATATAAAACTGAAATATATAAGAAGTTGCTCATTTAGGTACCCTTTCGCTATCATTTCCTTTCTTCTATAGTTGCTAGTTTTCAAATACCGTGATGGTAGTAAATAAAACGCTTTTTGATTGCACCGTTAATCACCCTCATTTGGGGCAGCAAATTATTATAAGCTACCTCGTCACACGAAATGAAAGTGATTAGTCGTTTATGGATTGCGTGCAAATTAAAGAGAGGGACTTACTTAAGAGATTAGCATCTCTTGACCTGGATGAAGGGATCAGAATTGAGGGACCGTCTCAAGTCCCGAAGATCTTTATCAACAGAAATGCCTCTGGGAATTTTGTTGTGCAATTTGTTGATAATATGGACAGCCTGAATATTAGTACCCATAATATAAAATATTTCGATTCCACTGCTGAAGTTTTGAAATTCGTAAAATCTACATTCGATAAAAATTTCTCTATCTGCCTATACTAGGACATACGTACTATCCTGTTGCATATTCTTTTTCCAGATCTGTCGTCAATCATGTCCATCAAAGGCTGTTAGTAAGTATAATCA
>CAKOFP010000332.1 GCA_933226995.1 Candidatus Nitrosopolaris rasttigaisensis
GCATCAAGTCAAAAACCATACTATTCATTATTCTGATATGTCCACCTCGGAATACTTGTCAACACGAAAACTGAACCAGGTCATTCAAGTGTCAAAAATATTACTCGAGCGGTTGGCATATCAATTGAGGAACGTGTCAAATCTCAGCGATATAGTAATCATATTAAGCCCTGCTGTTGCAATACTTAAGAATATTCGCTCTTCATTGATTCCATGTATACCTGATTCTCGTCAAGAATTGTGTTATATTTGTGAACTGTTGGAAGTTGTCCTGGTAGATGCTGCCCAGTTGGGAGGATACACAATAAACTTTCAAACAGCAAATGAAAGTGCTTTGCACTTGATAAGTGAGGCATCCTTGAATAAAGGAGGAGAACTAGCAAAAGAATTTTCAGAGTTACGCGCACTACGAAGTGACTAAATTCCAAGAGCGCTACGCACAAGATGCTCTGAACACCTCCATTTACAATTCGTTTAGCTGAAATCCACTCTACCCCTGACGTAGTATATTGTGCAAATTATTTTGTTTCTTACGCAACATACCTTTACATCTTAGTAATTCAAACGTTGTTTTAATTATTATCGTATTAAGCGGTAATCAATCATTATGAGTTTGGCTCCCCAAGAATTAGAGAATAGCGCAAGCAAATATGCCGCAGAAGCAATTCGATTAGATTCACAAGGCTCGCGAGGAATGGCCATACAGTCATATCAGCGGGCAATAGAATCTCTTGTAAAACTAGTACAGGTCTATCCAGAATACAAATTAAATAAAATCTATGTCGAGAGAGCTGGCGCATATCAAAGTAGAATTGAAGCGTTGCGAATGTCACACAAGCTCGATGAAAGCAGCTTGACGAAGCCAGACGAACCCACTAAGGAGAACCGGACAATTAATTCAAATCAGTACGCCAAGGGTGCTGGACGCACCAACACACAGGCCGCTGAACCGTCTGATGGTGCGCTAGATGATCTCGTAATGAAGGAAAAACCAACAGTTCACTGGCATGAGGTTATCGGGCAGGAGGATGCGAAACGAGCCATTAGGGAATCTATTGTCTATCCCACAAAAAGAGCAGATTTGTTTCCTCTAGGATGGCCCAGAGGCATATTGCTGTACGGACCTCCGGGGTGTGGGAAGACCTTAATCGCAGCTGCGGCTGCAGCGGAGATTGATGGCTACTTTATCAATGTTGACGCAGCTTCGATGATGAGCAAATGGCTGGGCGAAGCAGAAAAAAACGTCTCGAAATTGTTTGCGATGGCACGTAAACTCAACGACCGTGAAAATATTCCTGTACTCCTTTTTGTAGATGAAATAGATTCTCTACTCGGAACCAGAAATGGCGAAGTCGGTGGCGAAGTTAGGCTAAAGAATCAGTTCCTTACCGAAATGGACGGAATAAATAGCAAATCAAAAGAGCTACTCCTCTACGTCATAGGTGCAACTAACAAACCATGGAGTTTAGAAGCAGGATTCCTTAGGCGATTCCAAAAAAGGATCTACGTAACGCTCCCAGACCATAGTTCGAGAACTAATTTATTCGTTCAATATACCGCGGCATTGAAAAAAGACCTCTCGTTAAAATCCGAAGATCTTGCCAAGTTAGGGGAAGGTTATAGTGCAAGTGACATCAAGGACATTTGTCAGTCAGCGCAGCTCAGGGTAGTTAACGAGCTATTTGAAAGTGGAAAAGCTATGGATGCAAAGTCAAATCCAAGAGCCATTAACATGACTGATTTCAAAGAAATTTTTAAGATCAGAAAACCAAGTGTACCTACGGACATGATTAGAGCATACATGAGATGGAGTGACCAGTTTAAGGCACTCTAAGAGTTAAAATGAAATATGACTTCTCTCTTAAAGCGTTAGACAGCCAGATCTGGGCTTTTGAATTTGTTCACTGCTTCAGAAATCTGCTTCTTTGCCATATCTCTGCCTTTCCAGCCTATAACCTTAACATATTTTCCCTGTTCTAACTCTTTGTAGTGTTCAAAAAAATGGGTAATCTGATTACGCAAATACTCAGGGATGTCGTCGACTTCCTTAATGGTTGAAAAGCTCGGGTCTATCTTGGTTAACGGAGCTGCTACGATTTTTGAATCATGACCTTTCTCATCCTCAGTCAAGAGTACCCCGACTGGGCGAGCTCTTATAACAGCCATAGGTATTATAGGATCGTTACCGAGTATGAGCACGTCAACCGGGTCTCCGTCTTCTTCCTTCGTCTTAGGAATGGAACCATAGTTACATGGATAGTACATGGCACTGAGCAAGATTCTGTCTACGAAGATTAATCCGTTCGTAGTGTCTAATTCATACTTTATGCTGCTGCCTTTTGGGATCTCAATTATTACGTTGATTTCCTCGGGAGCGTTTTCGCCAGCACTTACAGTATCTTTATGCGTCAAAATCAATATTTACCGCTCTTCAGAGAGAATATATTCTTATTGGCATGTTAAACAAAAAACATAAACACGAGTCAATAGGAGATTGCCACTCGTGCAGATGGAACTAGCAGGCAAATACGATGCAAAGGCTATCGAAACTGAGATTCGCCATTATCTCCACAATATTGACTTGACATCTCTTTTGGAGAACGAATTGCAGGATAGTAAACAGCTGGTTGCTTTTATTGAGGGTCCCCCCACAATGAACGGCGAACCGCACGCCGGGCACCTAAGGGGACGCATAATCAAGGATCTGTGGTACCGGTTTAGATCACTTCAGAAGCAGAAGGTTCTATTCAGAGCTGGCTGGGACACGCAGGGTTTACCGGTCGAATTGCAGGCTGAAAAGGAATTAGGCTTGACCGGAAGTAAGATGGAAAATGTAAGCAAAGTAGGGCTAGAAAAAATCGTAGAGACCTGCAAGCAAGTGATTCATAGGTACAATGAAAGTTGGATTACCGCTGACAAGTTATTGGGCATGTCTTTCAACTATGAAAAAGCTTACTGGACCTTCCGCGATGAGTACATTGAGAGAGAATGGAAATATCTTAAAAAAGCATGGGAAACCGGAATATTGACAGAATGGTTCAGGGTGGTGGCATATTGTCCAGGATGTCAGACGTCCCTCAGCAATGCTGAAGTGAATCAAGGATACGAGAATGTTGAAGATCCTTCGTTGTATTA
>CAKOFP010000333.1 GCA_933226995.1 Candidatus Nitrosopolaris rasttigaisensis
ATTATCAACAGTCACCAGCCAACAACAACAAATCCCAATTGAGTTCAACAAAGTCCTTGTAATTGGCTTAGGTCAGCTAGGATTACCTGTAGCAAAATATGTAAGAGAAATAGGGTATGATGCTTACGGATATGACACAAGTCCAACAGCTATGAATATCGCGGAGAAATCATCAATTAAGAAAGCCATTAATTTTAGTGAATTTGATGTTTATATTCTATGTGTCTCGACCCATAAACCAGGAGATCTATTTTCCCCACAGATAGATGGTCTATTGTCTGTAGTTGAGAAGCTTTCAACTGAAGCAAAAAACGGGGCCCTTCTATCAATAGAGAGTACTATTCCAAAGGGGACATCAAAGAAAGTATTTGAAATGCTACACCACAGATTACATGTCGTTCACGCCCCACACAGATGGTATGCTGCGGAAGAGAAAGAGCATGGGATAAATCAGCCGCGTGTTATTGGTGGAGTTTGTGATTGTTGTCTTTTAGGAGGTATGCAATTTTATGGGTGCGCAACTTATCGATCTTCATGCAATAAAAATAATGATAAAATGAGTCTCGGAATCCCTATGCATCCAGTAACAGAAATTGAAATTGCGGAAGTAACCAAGGTCATTGAAAATGCACACAGATATTTACAGATAGCATTCGCTGAGGAACTCTACCTATATTGTCAAGCCAATAACATAAACTTTCCAGAATTACGAGATGCTCTGAATACTAAATGGAATGTCAACATTTTAGAACCAAGAGAAGGCATAGGGGGGCACTGCCTGCCCAAAGATACAAAGATGTTCTTGCAATCATCGAAGTCTGTCAGAAGTAGAATAGTAATAGCAGCTACAGAAGTGGATAAAGATTATAGAACCTACAGACAGACAAGAGCATCGACAGATACTGGGCATTCAATTTGATTAACCGAAGTACACTTCAACAGAATAAACAGGTTTTCTCAGTTGTTCCTTCAATTCATAGTAAGGAATCAGTACGATAAAGATGGCTACGATATTCGACGTAGTGATATCGCATCAACAATATCAGTTCTAACCTGTGTCCAGAACGCCTAATCATCGTACAACCTAACATTGACTACTACGAATGGCGTACACCCATAAATATCAGAAAGGTTGGGTACAAATTATTCCAGAGAGGGTGTCAAACAAATCAAATACAAGAAATGTATCAGTGGTGATAGCAGGAGAATTAGTGATTTAGAAGAGGAGGGCCAGATAACAGAATGGCACTAGATACGAATAATGACAGTAATAATAACAACAATAATTATCACCCATCCAATGGTGGCAATCATGATTTTGCTGTCTCTTCTGATCCAACCTTAACGGTCGAAAACCTTTCTAAGGTTTTTGAATCCGCTGCAGGCAGAGTAGTTGCTCTTAGGAGGATCAATTTTACGGTAAACAAAGGTGAGTTTGTATCAATAGTCGGACCTTCGGGGAGTGGCAAATCTACTTTATTAAACATTTTGGGGGCTCTGGATAAACCAAGTTTTGGTAAACTTTTCATCGGTGGGATAGATATTTTTTTGTTAAGTGACAAAGAGATTGCACGTATGAGGAATAATTTAATTGGTTTTATTTTTCAATCTTATAATTTGATTAGTAGAACTACTGTTCAAAGAAATGTGGAGATTCCTAGCATAATTGCTAGGATGAGCAGCAAAGAAAGGGCCAATCGCTCCTTGAGGCTTTTAGAAATTTTGGGCATTGCCACAAAAGCTAAATTTAAACCCGCGAGCTTGAGTGGAGGCCAACAGCAAAGAGTGGCTATTGCAAGGTCACTTATGAATAATCCAACAATAATTCTTGCCGATGAGCCTACGGGCAACCTAGATACAAAAACTGGAAACGAGGTTTTTGACCTACTCAGATTACTCTCAAGCAAATACAGAAGAACAATAATAATGGTTACTCACAACGCTGAACTTGCCAAAAAAACAGATAGATCTATATATATCAGAGATGGGCAAATCGAAAAAGAGATTCTTTATTAAATGGTCATAATCGTGGCAAAAAGCCTAAACCACGGGGAACAGAGTCGGTCTGCGATTAGAACAGAAATAGGTACTCGAATAAAAACTACAGCGATCAGGACGACAAAAATTCTATCTTTCATATTTGCGGGAATCCTCTTTTTTTCTTCTATTGAAAATGCAAACATGACAACCCACGCTCAATTATCTAGCTATATTACCAACAATTCTACTTTCCCAAATAATGGATCAGATACCGACAAATCTCCCGGATTTTTGGATGCATACTGGACTAATTACCTAAGCTCTGCTTCATCAACATCTAATAATAACAATTCAGTAAAGAAGGAGGTAGGTCCTGGAGACGGTGCCTCCACTTTAGCAGTAGTATTAGTAAATAGAGGACGGTCAGATATCACTGGAGTTACGGGCTATCTCACTCTTCCCTCTATTGGGTTTAAACCAATTCCTGGTAAAAATAATGGGACGTCTCAGTCTGTGGCAAGTGCTTATTCTATTGTTAAAGCAGGAGGTACATTTGTTCTTTATTTCGATATGAATGTTTTGAAGCAAGCTAAAGTTGGTGGATACTCCACTTCTCTTAGTTTGAAGTATACCAAAATAAATCAAATTGGTCAACTGATTACAACAAATACTTTACCTTTTAGGCTTACCGGGAAGGTAATTTTGGATGCGGTGTCTGAAAACTCAGAGCTAATTCCAGGTACTCAGAATCAATTAAAGATATTGATTCGAAACATAGGGAGTGCAAATGCAGCGGGTGCAGTTGTCACAGTTACAGGTATAACTAGTGGGAATAGCGTTACTTCTAGTAATACTCAGAGTACTAGTAGTAGCTCTAGTAATACAAACTCTGGTAATACAAACACAAGCACAACAAATTCACCATCGTCGTCCTCTTCCCCTTCTCCATCGTCCTCTTCTAATCCAGCAGTCAACATTGGAGCCACAGCTTTTCATATTGGTACTATACCCGTAAACGGATCGGCAGAAATAAATCCTATAGTATATCCTACCGCTTCTTCTGGCGAAACTGTACAGAATTTGAATCTCCAAATATCCTACGGCGACGCATACGGTAACCAGCAGACATCAAATGTGCCAGTTGGATTAGTAATATTACCAAACCCACCCCAATCTGTCGTGAATGCAACTGCTAATAACGGGAATGCACTCATCGTACCAGCCGGTAAAATACAGGATATTGATTTTACAGTTGCTAATAGTGATAATAAGAAACCAATAACAAATGTGGTTATTTCTCTTGTTTCCCAATCTAATTCAATGAAGATTCTTGGAGATTCCAGATGGACATTCCAATCTATGCTATCTCAATCCAAGCTGAATTTGTCTACAAAAGTCTTTGCATCTTCTGATTTGATTGGAAAGCCTGCCCTATTTACATTAACTGTTGACTATGTATCAGCTGGTCAATCAAAGACAGATTCTCTTAATATAGGAACCTATGTTAGCGGTGACATCAAAATACGAGTATATGATGTTGCTGTTAACTTCTTAGGCGGCACTCCGAACATTATAGGAAACCTCTTAAATGAAGGTAACACGATTGGATTGTTCACTACGGTTGAATTGGTAAAGTCTAATTCCGCTAAAAGCTTTAATCCGATAACCCCTCCTGCTCAGTATCTTGGTGACCTTTCCGTCGATTCTCCGCTGCCATTTAGCATGCCACTAAATATAGACAATAGGACCTTGAGCACAATTCAGCCAGGAATCTATCCTATCACACTTAAAATTACGTATAGTGATGATTTGAAAATCTCACATGTACTCCTAGTAATTAGTTCAGTCGACTTTGAGCCTAAGCATGCTCAATCAAGTAACAGCACAGGAGGTAGTGGCGGTGCATTATCTGGCTTTGGGATCATTGTCATTGCCGCTATTGCCGCTGTCATAGTATTTCTTTTTGTAAGGAGAAGGAGATCTAAATCAAAGCGAACCAAATTGCAGAGTAGCAAAGATGTAGATCCATTTTTAGGTGATGTATCTCCTGCTACTGCAGAAAAGGATCTAAGTCGGGATTTGAAGAAGAGATAAAAATAGAGAATGAAGAGGAGGCGACAGGAATATGCTGAATATTAAAGAAATTTTCATATTATCTTTTGAATCTCTAACGGATAGAAAAGTTAGATCTATTCTGACTATTTTGATGGTAATGGTGGGGAGTGCTCTTTTGATTGCTGTAGGTGGTATTGGTGCATCTTTCACTGATGCATTTAGTAAACAGTTCAGGAATTTAGCACCAAATATACTATTCATATCTAGTTCGCAACAATCACAACAAGGTCCCGGCGGAGGCGTAGGGGGGGCAGGAACTCCGCCGCCTGCACCAAAAATTACTTTAAATGCTGCAATAGTAAATAGAATACATTCACTTCCATTCGTGAGTGATGTGATATCTACTTATAGAGGTTCGGTAACAGTACAATCTCAAAGCGAATCCAAAACTGATTCAATCTTGTCTATGGATCCTCAAAAACTTTTAGTCATCGCGCCAACTTTAGAATATACAGATGGTTCTACATTACAGCCAAATAATCCATCTTCAATGATTGTGGCTCAAAATGTCGCTAATCCACCGGGGGATGCGAATCCATTTTTGGTATTAGGTCAAAGTGCCAAGTTAACTTATTCTTTTGTAGATTCTACTACAGGCCAACAAAAGGAGGAATCAAAAAATTTTATAGTCACAGGCATTATAAAAGAAACTGGTAATCCAACAATAGACAGCGCCATTGTAATCAACTTGCAAGCCGGAAATTCACTTCTACAAAAGTCTGGCAAATTTGACTCTCTCTTTGTGATTGCTCAGACGTCTAACTTTGTAGATGTTGTGGAGCAGGAGATAAGAAGCCTGTATGGTAATAATATAGGAATCACTACCGTGAAGGCTATTTTGAAAACCATAGAACAATTCACCGGTCAAATCAATGCGTTTCTTAATAGCATTGCTATTATTTCGTTGGTCGTAGGTGCAGTTGGGATTATCACAACGCTTTATACTGCTGTTATTGAGAGAACGCGCGAGATTGGCACTTTGAAGGCGATTGGCGCACAGAACAGTGATATCTTGGCACTTTTCCTGGTCGAGGCATTATTGATTGGTATTTTTGGGGCAACAATAGGATTATTAGCTGGAATTGGATTCGGGTACGGTTTAAGTGCTACCGTAGTTCCCGGTAATGGATCTTCTAGTCCTCCTATCTATACCGCAAATGATATGGCTAGGGTATGGATGATTTCTGTAGGCCTTAGTATAGTTGCTGGTGTAGTTCCAGCGCTACAGGCATCACGATTATTGCCTGTGCAAGCTCTAAGATCACAATAACAATAGAATAGATAATCCAAATAAACCACTGACTCCAACTACCATAAGTTTGGTATCCCACTCTTAATATACCTAAATCCACTTTTGAAAACTCACGATATGAATAGAGAAACAAACTTAAGAAGTAGAAATGTTGTTTTGGTAGCGGCTGCTATATTATTGGTTAGTATCGGCTTATCAACATCGCCTATTGCATCCACACACGACGCAAACGCTCAGGCGAACAGAAACATGACTGGCAGTATGACGGGAGGTAGTGGTAGTCAAAACCAAACTAATTTTGGACCAAACATCACAGGCACTGTTGCCCTAGGTCCGACAATAGCCAAAGCCATTTCATCACAAGTTCACGTTAGTCTATCTAATGCTAGTATTATTGCAGAAAAAGCAGTGGGTCCTAATGCACATGCAGCGGCAGTCAGAATTGGCGTAGTGCATGGATTTCTAGTATACATGGCATTGGTAGTAGATATCAGCAATAATTTCCATGGGGTTATAGTTGATGCCGGTAACGGAAAGGTTTTGGCTTCTACTCAGATGTCTATTGCAGGCATCATGAGTGGTGGTATGGGAATGATGGGACCAGGCATGATGATGGGACCAGGCATGATGATGGGACCAGGCATGGGTATGGTGCATCATGGTGTGATGAGTAAACCATATCCTTAACGGGAAAGTTGTAGCAAAACAACACATTCAACCCATACTAATCCTTTTCTTTCTTTTTTTTTGAATAAATCGGGCTAATTTTGCGGTGTACTAGTAAGACTAAACACAGTGATCGGTGAACATAATTCTAAGACATACTCAAAAATATCTCTTATCTAACGGCGTCTTACAATAATCGATTACGGCGACGATAGTGACAAATTTTTCAGACGAGGAAATTTTACTAGTCTGTTTTAGGATACAATCAGGATGAAAAATTCTAATTCAAGAGGTGCCATTATTGGGCAGCATCTATTGTTTTCTCAGAAAAAAATACAACTGCCCATCATGCTATGTTATCGGTATGTTGCTTGATTTTGGAATCGGAATCTTGAGTGTGAGAACACCGTCTAAATATTTCGCCATCCCAATAACTTTTTCATCATCGCTGATCGAAAATGGTAACGGTATTTTCTTGTCTATGTAGTTAGGTCTTTGTCGGTAATATACTGTTCCGAGATTTTCCTCTTGCTCTCTCTTGGCGTTGATTGATAATACATTTCCGATTATTCTTAGATTAATATCCTTCTTTGCAAATCCAGGCAGGTCAATCGTGATTACTAACTCGTTGCCATCTTCGAACATATCGATTGCTGGCATTATAAATTCATAAAATTCTCTAGACCTATTTCCTAATTCCTTCATGAATTCCTTGGCCATATACTGAGCAAAACCCATAGATTAAACTAGATATTATTGATATAAATCCTTTCTTCCTAGATCTAGGATTCCATGCGCGGTACATAAATAAATATATGTTATCTATATTCATCTCTTTG
>CAKOFP010000334.1 GCA_933226995.1 Candidatus Nitrosopolaris rasttigaisensis
ATTTTTTCCTGGCAATGCTGAATTGCAAAGTCCTTACCTATAAATCTGTGCGTGTCCAATGCATGAACGAAAACTGCCTGGAGTCTGCTGCATAGTATTCGCAGAATTTCTGGCTGCACGGTGTTGCGCCGTGTAACACGGCGGTTAGTCCTGGCTGCTAATTCCTGGCACTTCAAGATTTTATGAAAAATCTTCGTTAGGGGAGTTCATTAAACGTCAAAACCAATTTAGGAGTTGTAAAATTGAATTACTCGGTGGAACTTGCTACGAAATCAATTGTTGTGCTAATATCGCCCCACTTTTTCCATCTGGCCTAAGACCGTGTGGTAATAGCCATAGACAGCATACTGATAGGACAAATTGGATTCGGAGGATATCAAGAATTGGGTAAGACAGTTTAAGGAGTTGTCGAAAAACGTTGTTTGTACTATTTACTGTTAATTGGTAACATGATATTTTGATTTGAGTTTTTGAATAGGAATATACTCACGTTAAGAAGATCGAATGACCTAACTAGTTTGACGCGGGGTCACTCAATCTATTCAATTCGATCCCTGAGATAATGATGAGAATCGAACAATATTTACCACAGAATAAAAGTTAGATTTTCCATATAGAGTGTTGCTAAAGGAAATGAAACTGTGTGTCATTAGATACTAAACGCAGCAGATATTGAATCATCTGTCCATCAAATATGATTTATTTTGCGGAAGTTTTTGAACAAACATTTCAAAAATACCCTTTTTCCTGCTTGTCGTAGTGGACCCGTGATAGTACACGGCAGTCGTGGTTAATTCGTAAAGGTCTAAGAATAATGCTTTTTTTCGGCTTCAGGAGCCACGAGCTCTTTCAATCTCTTGTCAACTGATTGTTCGTTGAATCTTTAGCTATTGTTGGTTGAATCGTTTTATCTGGCTCCTCTCGATTTGCAAGGAATTCAAAACTTGGCAGATATGTCGGTTTTAGCAACAATCAGGAAGACCAAGATCCGTTGTACAAGCTAATGAAAATCTCGTAGCACAAAACACCTAGTTCGGGGATCTCTTTTTAGACTACGTTTGCATCGTGCTGGTATTGGACCGTATTATACGTTTAATAGCTTCGGGTACCACATTATTGCACTCAAGGGATAACACAAGCGTGAAAAATGAGGATAAAGAGCTGGAAGAAATTCTAGCCAGAAAAAGGAGCGAGCTGTTAAGTGCTAGAAGAGTTAACGAAACCCGAAATCATGTAGTTATCTCTACTCCGGTAGAATTAACAGATTCCAATTTCTCACAAGCAGTTACCCGATATCCTCTTTTAGTCGTAGACTTCTGGGCTGCCTGGTGCGGTCCGTGTAGACTAGTCTCACCTGTAATAGAACAGCTCGCTAGCGAACATGCAGGAAAAGTCGTATTTGGAAAAGTAAATGTTGACGAGAACCCGTTAACCGCCGCCACCTTCGGTATACAAAGCATACCTACAATAACTATATTTAGAGATGGTTCAGCAGTAGACGGTTTTATAGGAGTCGCTTCAAAATCCCAAATTCAAACAAAACTATCAGCACACATGCAAAGTCAAACAGGCACTAGAGGTCCGTAAGTGAGCTACGACTAACCTACTCATACAGAATATATCATAAGCTTCACGAAACCGAGGCGTCAAACCATGGTTATTATTTAACTACCTTTCCACCGTTTTTTTCTCGCCACAATCGTTGCATGGCGCGGCTGAGAACCCAAAATCAACAGGAAGAAAGAAGTTCGGCGCAAGCTGATGTTCAACCAAGAGGCTGGAGGGATCACCACCATACATTTTCATACAGAAATAGAGAAAAAGTAAATTAATATGTCCCTCTCAAATGAAGGCATATTCGATATGCAAAACAGACGATGGAAACTATCTGCCCTTAGCATTGCGGCAGCTTTGGCAATTGGAATTCTCACACTATTTACATCATCTCAAGCTTCGGCCGCTCCATCAATTCCATCTCCTAACGCAGTGCTGACTAAACCGCTACTTGCTATTGCGGCGGCAATTGCGATAGCTGGAGGATTGATTGGTACTGGCAATGCTCAGCAAGGTATCGGCGCTGCGGGTATGGGTATAATAGCCGAGAAGCCTGAGAAATTTGGCCAGGTATTATTCTTCTTTGTTATTCCAGAAACACTTTGGATCATTGGCTTTGTGCTTGGGATAATTCTATTGCTCGGTATTCTCTAGCAACAGTCGCCATGAGTATCGAGACTTTCATAGAGGAAATAAATAGCAGAAAGAGAAGGGAACTGGAAGCCTTGAACACACGCCTAGCTGAAGAAAAAACAGCCTTACAAATTAAGAAAGACAATACGATAAAGGACATACACGAGTATTTCTCAAACGAGGCGAAGCTAAAGTCAGAAAGAGAGGCAGCGAGGATTGTTGAGGCAGCGAGGCTGCAGGCGAAGAAAATTTTATTTGATGCAATTAATGTAAATCTAGATTCTGCATTTGAGGTCATCAAAGAGGGATTAAGGAGCTATGCAAACAGTACTGAATACAACGTAGCATTACAGAAAATGATACTGACCGCTAAGAAGAACCTGGGGCCTAAAATAAAAGTTAGCTGTCGTGAACAGGATCGCTCACCTTTGGCAGATCTAGGTGTACCCGTCATTAAGACAATCCAGACGATAGGTGGAGTGATAGCGGAAAATGAAAATGGCACCAAGGAACTTGACTTGACCTTCGAAGAGCTTCTGAGGATACACGAAGATGAAGCAAAAAGTTTAATCATGGAGGATATGTTGTAGTGCCGACTTCACAATATTCAGCTTCATTCGGAAGATTACAGGCATTATCCGTAAACTTTCTCTCGCCAGCGCTTATGCAGGATTTACTTAAGGTAAAGGATGTTTTGGAGATGGTAAAAATGTTGCAAGGAACATGGTACGGCGAAGAGATTGAAAAGGCGGCTTCTCTATATCAACCTCCGGAATTGCTGGAAGTGGCATTAAATCGCCATTTGGTAAAGGTTAATAAGATTGCCTTAGAAGCATCTCCGTTCAATGGAAAAAATGCAGTCCGCGCATATTTGTTGAAATGGGATATATACAACATAGAGTTGATACTATCATCCAAAAGCCTGGGAAGGACAATTACAGAAACAGAACCGTTCCTGGTCTCCAGCCGCAATTTCCCTGCAGGAATCTCGGCGGGTAATATTCCACATGACGAGATAAAAATTATCTTGTCTCAATCGGGGGTTGAGGCGGCAGTAAATCAGTTGCTCAAATATAGCTATGGAGCAATACTTTTGCAGTATATTGATGCGTATCAAAAGACGACTGATCTCGGACCTATGGTCGCCGGTTTACAGGCGTACTACTATCAAACCTTACTCGAATCACTAAGATTCTTTCAGGGTGACGAAGGCATTATCAGAGAAATGTTTAGAACCGAGATAGACAAGAGGAATATTCTTAACCTACTGAAGGGAAAAGAAACGAATGCTGAAAAGTCGATTGTCGGCAAACACGTCGTAGGAGGCGGAGGAATCCCGGTGAGCGAACTTATGGAGATGTACGGAGTTAATAACGTGCTAGAATTTGTAAATAGGATAGAGAAATATTTTCCGTTGGGGCAAGCTGTAGTTCAATACAGGAACACTGGCAGTTTAGTCGACTTCGAGATTGGTCTAGATAAATTTATCAATAACAAATATGTAAATAAACTGAAGAATATTGCACTCTCTATAGGCTCAATATTCTACTTCATGATCACGGCCGAGCATGAGCGTGAAAATATTAGAAGAATAGCCTATGGAAAAAGATACAATATTTCAACTGATCGGATATCCTCCATGATGATGATAAATGAGTGAACTAATTTCCAGAAAAGGATTGACTCGAAAGATAGCAGTCTTAGGGGAGCGTGAGCTGGTAATGGGGTATCGGCTGCTTGGTATAGAAGACTCCTTTATCGTCAGCACGGACGCTGTTGAGGTCAATAAAACATTGCAACGATTGATGTCTTCGAAAGAATTCGCTTTGATTATCGCTAGCAACTCAGTTCGCTACGCCCTTTCCGAAGGCTTTAGAGAAAGTGTTGAAGCATCAATAGAACCTCTCGTGTTATTTATGCCTGCCTTCGAAGGAAACATTCAGGAAGAGTCGATATCTTCTTTGGCAAGACGAGTATTAGGAATCAGTATTCAGATGGGTTGAATGATGACATGGCAGAGTCTCTAGTTTCACGTATCTCCGGACCCGTGGTAGTGGCAACGGGGCTTGAAGGAGCTCAAATGTACGATGTAGTGCGAATCGGGGAGTTAGGCCTGGTAGGAGAGATTATCCGACTTGAAGGTAACAAAGCGACAGTTCAAGTTTACGAGGATACTACTGGCCTAAGACCAGGAGAAAAACTCGTTAATACAAAAAGACCCCTTTCTATTCAACTCGGCCCCGGTCTGTTGACCTCGATTTATGATGGCATTCAAAGACCACTCAATGTACTAAGAGAACAGAGCGGGGATTTTATTGGTAGAGGAAAGACTATTCCTGCGTTGGATCAAGAGAAGAAATGGGAGTTCATCCCGCTCAAGAAAAGAGGCGATGACGTGTGTCAGGGAGAAATCATAGGCGAGGTCCAGGAAACACCGTTGATAAAACACAAGATTATGATTCCCTTTGCAGCCCAAGGAAAACTAGAGGAAATAAGCGAAGCGAGGTATAATGTGAATGAAATTGTCGCAACAGTAAAAACTTCAACCACTAAGGTCGATATTGGGTTATCAAGCTGGTGGACTGTTAGAACACCCAGGCCAGTGCTTCGTAAGCTGCCGCCCGAGTCTCCACTTCTTACAGGTCAGCGAGTTTTGGACACATTTTTCCCAGTTGCAAAAGGAGGAACTGCTGCAATTCCGGGTCCATTTGGGAGTGGCAAGACAGTGACACAACAACAACTAGCGAAATGGGCCGATAGCGACGTGATAGTTTATGTCGGGTGTGGGGAGAGAGGAAACGAGATGACAGAAGTGCTTACAACCTTTCCAGAATTAGAAGATCCTAAATCGAAGCGTCCTCTCATGGAGCGCACAATCCTTGTCGCTAACACGTCGAACATGCCGGTTGCCGCCCGCGAAGCGAGTATTTACACAGGGATTACAATGGGCGAGTATTACCGTGATATGGGCTATGGTGTCGCGCTAATGGCGGATAGCACTTCTCGATGGGCGGAGGCCCTCAGGGAAATATCAGGAAGGCTAGAAGAAATGCCCGGAGAGGAAGGATATCCTGCTTATTTGGGAAGACGGCTCGCAGAATTTTATGAAAGAGGCGGTAAGGCAATTGTAATTTCTCCAGAGGAACGAATTGTGTCCTTAACTCTTGTCGGA
>CAKOFP010000335.1 GCA_933226995.1 Candidatus Nitrosopolaris rasttigaisensis
ATATGATCGGATAATACAAACGACCTTCAACTCAAACTGAGTTAGGACTATTAGAAGAGACATTTATTTCATAGGTGAAAAATTACTTCTCAATTTCTCAACCCTTTAATCTTATGAATTGAAAAATAAATTGAGGGATACAGCATTTTCAGCTGTCTTCCTGACTAAACCTTCTATTTTCTATCTGCCTATACAGAGTCCGCTTGGGTTACTAACCATGCAGTTGTTGTCTGCAAATGAGTTTACGTTGATGTTCGGAGCTAATCCGTTGGCGTTGTTGAGGTCGATTACATTATGCAACACGTTGTTCATGTTTATTGTGTTATCGCTGCTTTGGGCATCGAGGAAAAGACCATTTTGACCACCCTCTATGTTGTTTGCTGCAATAATTGCCTTGTGCGTATTGACTAATGTGACACCTGCGAGCTCATTGCCGGTAATTAGGTTGGACATCAGGCTTGCACCCTTGCTAGAATGAGATGCTACTCCGAGATTGTTGTTCTTGATTATGTTCTCTTGCACTTGTGTGTTAGTCGAGCCAGTTGTAAAGACCGCAATTTCGTTGCCAGTTAAGATGATTGACTTTATCTGTACGTTGTTAGAACCTGTGGCTAATATGCCAGCCTGGAAACCCTTTATGACGCCGGGTCCCATTACCATGATGTTGTCATTGTTGGGTACTACTACTCCTACTTTAGAACTCTGTTGCCCAGGACCTGATACAGTATAGCCGTTTAAGTTTATGACCGTGTTGTCGGCACCTACAATTAGGCCGTCTCCGGTGCAGTTAAGATTAGCTGTCAAGTTAACGCTTCCTTGGACTACTTCTCCACACGCTGGGTTTGTTATGGGTGTTATTGCCGCTGCTGATGCTGACGATGATCTTGGTGTTGATGCTACTGATGTTGGTGATGGTGTTTGTTGTGTTTGTGTTTGTGCCATTAGAGCTGATGGTTGAATTACCAAACCAATCACTGCCCCTAGGGACAAGATTGTCGCTACCATGTATGACATTATAGTTCGTTTCATTCAGATGACGGCTCGAAAATAAACTATTTATGCGAACCTACTGTTTGTACTAAATTCTAAATTCGTGTTTATTGAATATAAGTATGTATTTGCGTTATTGATCGTAACTATCTATTAGTATAAGTAGTTCTTCTACTGAAGTTCCCCTCTAGTCTTATATTTCGTAAGATACTTCCCTCGCATCCGCGGTAGAATCTAGCTTTCGGGATATTTTCGCTCCTCTTAGCATATTGAATCCATTGACTATAGATTAAAGCTCTTGTCGACAAAGATTAACTAAGATAAGAACGGTTCTTCACTTTATTGATATCGCGTAACTTCTCTACAACATTATTATTGAAGTAGAGATACTTCCCGTATTAAAGTTCTATTGGAGACCTTTTCATGTTAATCAATTATCAGACATTCCACTGGGGTTACTAGTAATTGGTAACAAAATCCAAAAATAAATGAATATGAGTATGACTATGAGTAACAGTAGGGGTATCTAAGGGCCCCATCTGTACGAGAAGAATTATAAATAAACTCACATAAATGAAAATCAATTTATGAGGATTGCCGTAGTTGGAGCAGGCGTCTCAGGAAGTTACTTAGGACACATGCTTCATAAGCGTGGGCATGACGTAGAAATATTCGAATCCTCAAGGAAGGAAAACCAGTGGGCTGTTTGTGCTTGGGGTGCGTCGAGAAACATGCTCGCCAAATTCTCCAACCGCGCAGGGCTCGAGTTTGATAATTACATATTCCATGTCGGTAAGACTTTGAGGATGGATCTTCCGAACCACGTCAGAGAATTCTTGGAATTGAGAGGTTTGGTAACTTATAACAAACAGAATTGGGAACACGATTTATTAAAAGATTTGAAGATTACATATGGCTTTAAATGCACACAGCAGAATTTTCCGTTCAACGAGTATGATTATGTGATTGACTGCACCGGGATGCATCGCACTTTGCTTCCACGATCCGATGAAGATTTCCTAATACCTGCCTACGAGTATCTAGTTGAAAACGTTCAAGGGATGGATGAATTTTATGTTATCGGGTATAAAGGTGCAAGGGGATATTTTTGGTATTTTCCTCTTGACAATAATCGTGGATACGTAGGCGCTGGAGATATCGACAAGAAGTATGCAGGAGTTGAAGAATTTTTAAGTGAACACCCTGAGGCTCGTGTGGTAAGGAAAATAGGAAGACCAATCCGCCTTGCTCCTCCTAAACGAATGGAGCCATTTTATGCCGGGAATGTTATAGGGGTAGGCGAGTCGATAGGATGTGTATTCCCAATGCTAGGAGAGGGAATAATTCCGTCGCTAATCTGTTGTGATATTTTCCTTGAAGTACTAGATGGATCTAAGCTGAGGGGGTTTGACTTTGAGCAGTACAGAAAAAAGGTGCTCAAGAAGTTCGATTACTATGACGACGTCTACAGAATTGTGAGACTAAAGATGAAAAACAAACTGAACATGGTCAGACATCTCCCGCTGATGATGAGTATGTATAGAAACATGAAGAAAGAAGAGAGCCGATTTGGCTTTGAAATCAGTCTCGACAAAATGACGCGTCTTGTCAAAGCGTTGTAGTCATAAGTTTCTATTGGTAAATCCAATCTTCATAAGGTTGTGATTAGAAGATGTTTATCATTGAGAATTGATAGGACGTATTGCTTGCCTCATACCACTTGCAGAACTGCGTTCGTTCAATGTGGTAAACAACTCAGCGATTCAGTAGTCATATATTTCCAAATGTCATGATTCTATTCGTCCTTGCAGCACAGTGTAGTGCCATACCATATTGATAGTATACATTAACCGTGACCTACTATGATTAGTGGGCAAGATTTTTTATGAACATTGATTATCTATTATTGAAATGTCTAAACCACTTTGGGCTTGTCCTACATGCGGGGAGGATTTTACCAGAAAATCTAGTGCAGTCCGTCATAGTTCCAAGCTACATAAAGGTACAAGCCTCCCGGTCAGCTACATAAATTATTTAACGGGAAGGCTATCCGGTGTATACCCGCCGCCTCTAACTCCACCGAGCCTAATGGGGAGAAAAATAAGACAGTGGCCGATACTAACAGAGGCTACTTTTCCTATGCAAACGATTTTGTGACTAACAACAGGTCAGATGATATTTCAGAGCCTCTAACTACTACTGGTCCATTCAAAAAACCCATTGCTGAGGTTGTTCGCAATTTTATGGATGTTGAGAAAATCTACACCCTATTATCACCGCTAATAAATATCAACCCTTGTCCAGCCGATATTGGTATTGCCAAACCAATTGGGTTCAGCGGTATTTGTGACGTGTGCATGTCTGGACAGATAGAGTCAGTATGGAATTTCGTGGAAGACGGATCCCTAACGATAGTTATACATGCCTGCGATGCTGAAGCGTTCATGAGGGCAACACATCTAGGCGAAGACAAGAGGAAGGAGTTGCGTCAGGTATCAGTCCGGAGTTTGGCAGATATTGTCAATTATTGGATTGGTCATACTGAGGTATATCTCAAGGCCGAAGAACTCGTACCAACAGAAAGGTATGATTTCGTAACGGATGCTGAGAGACGACCATTGCACGGAGGCCATAGCAGTTTAGAAGACCTTAAAGAGAATCACTGGGCTGACCGCGCAATCAAGGAAAATAAGAAAGCAGCTATTGCCACGGGAGCAGTGATTATTAGCCAGACTGAATTAATGGATTTTCTGAGTATTGCAAGGGCTACTTTTGGAATCCTTCGAGTTAAAATGCCAAAGGGAGGGACACGTGATTTCTTTATTTATATTGTAAGAGGATCAGAATTCTGTAAATTTAGCCATCTCAAAGGGCCTGAGGCAAAAGGTAACAAAGTCAATAATTGTGATAACACCACACAACAGACGAATTTGTATAACGTAATTCAATTTGTGGATGGCGGTTCTATATTCAGATTGGATAAATTAGATTCTATAAGTATAAAAAATCTGTTAGGGCAAATTCAGAAGTGGTCAAGAAATATTGGAGGGTATTGTTATTGGTAGTATTTGCATATGCCAAACGATTTGTCTGACAGAAAAGAAGTCTAATTCTATGCCTGGCTCTAGTACCTTGCCTCAGAGGTAAAATTGTAGACTGTAGATCTCCACATACAACGAACTCCTTGCTGGGCACGCCTTCTCGAATTCGCTTGCATGAGTAGGATGGGAAAAATTCTTTATACAACGAGTGTTTTGATTGTCTACCGTTTTTCTTGATTCTGCTCGCTACGGGAGGAAAGGAATGAACATGTATCATAGGTGATCCGTTGAATAGGAAAGAAAAATTTTGTATTTCCTACCATCACCCGTAGATCAAAACAAGGCACTTCAATCATGTTGCAAAAGATTTCTACACTCGAAATACCTATATGAAACGTACTTGTGCTAGGTCTGAGATGGTATCGAACTCATTACTAGCCTTTCTTCTTGCGTCTCTTTTCATACTATCATTGAGCGTGTTGTTGTTTGAGCTTACACTGACTAGAATGTTCTCAATCATACTATGGTATAACTACGCTTTTATGGCAATCTCTGTTGCTTTTTTTGGACTTGGAATTGGAGCCCTGCTGGTACATCTTGTAAAAAATAAAATGAAAAGAGAAGATTTGCCAAAGAAAATAATCCAGTCGACGATAGCGTTTGCAGTTTCACTGCCAATTTTCTTATTTGTTATAGGGCACCTCATTCCACCTAGCATCTCTTTTATTTATCTATTTTTTTTGGCTTCATCTATTCCATTCCTTTTTGCAGGCCTTTCAATGGCATTGATTTACCTTGCCATGCCGAGCCAAATAACTAAGTTATATTTTATTGATTTGGCTGGAGCATCGGCAGCCACACTTATGCTTGATCCAGTTATCCGAGGACTTGGCGCCGAATCTGTATTACTCCTAATTGGTGTATTTGGTACATTCCCTCCGATTATTGCATATGCATCTTTATTGTACAGCCGAAAACAGAAGGAAACTTCGGATCGATTTATAACAGAAAAAAAGCCAGCATCTTATGGATTCGTCGTACTCTGTATCTCTGCCGTTTTATTAGCTGCCAATTTGCACTCTAACATCCTAGCAATCCAACCCGGAGACAGTAAAGGGCTACGTTATCTTTTGGCCAACCCCGCAGGCTACACTGACGCATCAACTAAATGGAATTCTTTCTCTAGGATCGATGTCGTCAAACATACGAACGATATTAGCAAGACCGGCTTCAGAGACCTAGCCTCAATACTTATTGATGCCGATGCACTTACTCCAATATTGAAATGGAATGGTTCAATTTCTGATCGACAGTGGTTGAAGGGATACATGGATTATATGCCGTATGAAATGTCAAAAATGACCAATAGTAGTACTTTAGTTATTGGCAGCGGCGGCGGCGAGGATATTTTGGTCGCCTTGTCAGCGGGCTCAAAGAATGTGACAGCTGTTGAGTTGAATCCGTTGATAGTATCTGCTGTAAAACAATATGGTGGGAGTTCGGCAGGAAATCTGTACAACCGTAAAGATGTACAATTATCTATTGACGATGGCAGACGATTTATCAGTTCGACAAATACGAAATACGATACGATCGTAATAAAACTTGTAGACTCTTGGGCAGCTCAGCTTGCTGGTGGGTATGCACTTTCAGAAAACTATCTTTATACAGTCGAAGCATTCAAGCAGTATTTGAGTCACCTGAATGGAGCTAACGGAAAGCTTGTAATGGTACGTTGGAGTACTGAACTACCAAGGCTGATTCCTCTTGCCGTTGAGGCGTTGCGTGAGTATGAAAAAGGGACAAGCAATCAACAAGATATCAGTAAACAGATTTTAATAGTGGAAGATAGCCCTGGATTAACGTTTGGACCCAACCCTCAGCGAACATTCTATCCAGTGCTTTTAGTGATAAAAAATAGCCCATTTACTGCCTCAGAACTTGCTTTGATAAAAGAGAGAGTTAATAAGAGTGACGCTAAGGTCATTGCGATGCCAGGAGGGTATGTACAACCTCCTTATGACAGATTGCTATTAGGTGGCGGAAATAATAGCAATAACAGTAACAATAATAACAATAATAATCTGCAACAGCAACCTCAACAAACACTACAAGTAAGTTACGATCCTCAAAGATTGGGTTTTGAGTTAAGGCCCCCTACGGACGATTCTCCATTCTTTTTTGCGACACAGCTAGTTCCAAGTCAAATGGTATTGCTAATAGAAACTGTACTTGGAGTATCTGCCGTACTTGGTTTATTGCTGGTTTATTATTCAAAGGTAAACAAGATTAGGCTAACC
>CAKOFP010000336.1 GCA_933226995.1 Candidatus Nitrosopolaris rasttigaisensis
AATCAGCGCTGGCATTTGTGCCATTTTAGTTGTCAACTTATAAATTGTGAAATTACTATATTAACTTGTCATTCAAATCTTTGGCATTATTATAAATTAATATTCACAAAATACATGATAAAAATATTATATTTTAGCTTATCATTGTAATCTTTACAATTAATATAACCTTGAAGATGTACTGCATATGTGATAAGCACGCATGATAGGCAATATACTCAGAGGTGATATATCCATGTGGTTGGTTTGTAGCCTGCAGTTCATTACCTGTGCTCTGAATTCTTAAAAACTAGGGTAGCATCCTGAAATGTCTATTGTATTTCGCTGGAATTCGAGGTTCTCCTGCTCGAGTTTTATAGCCTTGGGCTGACAAGCTGTACTCGTGCCATATGCACTCATGCTCACGAACAGGATCAGATTTATCGGTTTGATCTAGGCTGTCTTGGTAATAAAATCCTTGTAAGAACGCAACCAACTCATAAAAGTAACTAATAACTAAAAATTAAGAGTTGGGTTTACCGTTATACTGGAGCAAAGCCGTGGTAGTATGGTATTTGACTGAACTCATCTTTTGAGCTCAATTCGACAAGTGATATTAGATGACCGTCAGGGTCCTCTATAATAGCATGTTTTCCGAAGACTTCTTGGCTTTGTTTCTTATAAAATTTTACCTTTTTGTTTTCGAGCTCATTGCAGACATCTTGTAGATCACTTACATTAAACCCTACTAGCATGCCAGCACGTTTCTGCGTTTTCTTGCTACGACTTCTCCTTGCGGGGTGAAGAGCAAGCACGGTGCTACTGCCTCTGGAAAACTCGACCCAATCTTCTGATTCTTGTTTCAGTTGCATTCCAAGGACGTCGCGGTAGAACTCTATAGATTGTTTTAAATCCCCCACCAAAAGTATGACCGCACCAATCTTGTTGAACATTGTAAACTTGTTCTGGATGTATCATGAACCTACAAGCTTTTATTCCTTCCCATCAATCCACAAAGATCTCGGCGTAGATCCTAGCTCGAAAGCTGCCGTCTGAAACGTGGCCGGTGATTAGTCATCCTCTTCTTTTACCAATTGTTTATTCAACAAGGTGATCTTAGTAACAGCAGGACACCCGATTTTACTCGACGCGACCTTGAATCCCTGTTTAGCGAGGTTTAAATTTTGTGCGGTAACATGTGCTTCATATATTACTTGCCCCGGGTGAACCCTTGCGGCCAGTCCTGTTGATTTCCCAAAAGCTCTTCTCATCCCTTCTTGCAATCTATCAGCGCCTGCCGTTGCGATCATTTTATTTTCGCGAAGAATAGCATGTGGATAGACTCTAAGCACCGAAAAAAAACTCGTATCCCCTGCTGTAGCCATTGTTTTGTTGGCGGCTAGCCTCGCAGCTTCTAATGAATTATGCCTTATCTGGATATTCTCAGTGACAATCAATTCAAGTTTGTAATCATAATCGCTTCTGGGTCGACCTGAAGAAAACCTGGCAATCTTAAGTTGCGGCTTACCTGCAATATATTCTCGCCTTACATATGGCATGCCTCTAGGAACGCGGTAATTAACTCCCTTCATAATAATGCTCACAGATTTTAAT
Organism: Candidatus Nitrosopolaris rasttigaisensis; assembly: GCA_933226995.1. Taxonomy (GTDB): domain Archaea; phylum Thermoproteota; class Nitrososphaeria; order Nitrososphaerales; family Nitrososphaeraceae; genus Nitrosopolaris; species Nitrosopolaris rasttigaisensis. The sequence continues at coordinate 1,594 of CAKOFP010000336.1, forward strand.
ACTTAAATTTGGTACCCTGCTGTGATTTATTCGTTATGTCTTCACCTGATACTGCAATTGATATCGAGTTCCCTTATATTGTCGAAGCTCTCTTAGTGGAAAAAAACTTGAAGGTTCTCGTTAAAGATATCGGATTTCAAGATCAATTAAGAAATAAAGGATTCGGAGAAAAGCAAGATTCAGAATATATTCTGCAGACGTACGAGGCATTGTATCTGATCCACACAAATCGTCTAGTGTTGAACACAAAGAAGCTTAAACGTGTTGATTTCGAGTCATTATTTAACATTACATTACGGCATGATAGGGAGATTTTGACAAAATTTCTAATTTATCGTGATCTTCGAAGCAGAGGCTACGTGGCAAAAGAAGGATTTGGGTTTGGAGTAGACTTCAGGGTATATGAAAGGGGAGAGTTTGAGAAAAAGCCAGCAAAGTACGTTGTCTTTGGAATAAATGAGGGTATTCAGGTTGAAGCTACGGACTTTTCAGAAGCACTTGACCAAATAATAAAAATGGGCAAGAATGCAGTTGTAGCTGTTATAGAGAGGAGGGGAGAAATAACTTATTATAAGGTATCAAAAGTGCGGTTTGCGAATAATAAAATGCATCCCAAATCCTTGACACAAACTTCTGAAGAATGAAAGCAATCAAAGTTTCTTGAAAAAATTTAAAGGTTTAAAAATAAGAATTTTAGTTTTAACTAGTAATCACGTTGGCCTTTAAGGTAGTGTATTGTCGGGATTGCACTGTAGTTTTGGCAAGATATAATCTCAAATATTTTACGGACTCGAAGATTGCCGAGCTCACTAGACTTCATTATCAAGCTCATATCAAGGGTGGTCATGCACTTGTCACTATGACTTCTGAGGATTCACAGTAGGAGCAAAGCGCATAAACCAAAAGAAAAATGAAAAATAGAGAAAATAAGCGACATCGATCGCTTCATACTTTCGCAGTCATCTCTGTCTTCAATTCCTATTCCTCAGCCATTCACGTTAGAATTAAGACGACAGCCATTTGAATACTATATCACTTAGCAATTTTTCTCACCACTATCATTCTCGATCGTTATTTCTCCAGCAAACATATTATCTGTAGTCAGTGCGAATATGTCGATAGGCCATTTTCAGAACACTATCAGCTTCGTGAGTTATCAAGATGCAGCCCTAGGGGTAAAAATTCAATACCCCGAGAATTGGAAGAAAATAGTACATTACTCTGCGAGCAATTCTAGGATTGCATTGATCTCACCTGCAAAGTCAATTTGAAATATTTCCATCTCCAATTGTGGTAGCTGTGTCAAAGACCACAAGCAATCTTACACTAGGTGGATTATCAAAAACAATTCTCGATAAAGCCAGACAAGCAATGATGGATTTCAATCTTTTGCTATCAAACGAACGAACAGCACCAAAGTTGGAACTATTCCCGCTCAACAATTATTGTGTACTTTTATGAGTTCCGATCATTCATTGCAGCTCCACCTCCAAACAGTGGAAATTTGGATGATAGAGTAATTGGCTATAGGAGACCGCCGAGTCCAGAGCACAATACGCTGATTACCTCTCAACAATTGAACGGATTGTCCACTCTTTTGAAACTATAGCAAAATGAGCCCCTGATGTGGTGTCTAGTATTTGTATTGTTTGCCGTCTCAGAGCCCCGAGTAAACTAATCAGTCTATTATCAACCTCTGCTATCAAAGATCCTGATCTTATTGCCAGCTAAAATAGCGTTTGTTATCTTTCTGCCGTTCTCGGATCGTTTGTCAATTTTTATCCGGGATTTCTTTCCTACTTGGCTGGTGAATACGAATTCATCATCTATATACATATTGACATTTTTCCCAATTTCTTCCTGATTAATTAGGATCGTTACCGACGAACCGGCTTCGCTAACGTTAAAATTAATTTCATTGCCAAGTGCTGGAGTTTTCGCTTCGACATCGATTTTTATTCCTAACATTTTTTCGAGCTCAGATACTGTAGATCCGCCTCTTCCAATAATCAGCGGAACCACCTCCTTGGTAACTTTGATCTGTACTCTGTTTTCAGACAGAATATTTATTTCAGCATCGGAATCAAATCTTCTTATAACATCTCGAATTTTGGATTCGGCGAGCTTACGTATAGTCGCACTGGGTTTGATTTTTTTATTTAATTCCGCTGTGGGAACCACGACATTTTCTTCTCCAAAGGTGTAGATTTCATATTGAATTTCTCCTGTGTTGAAATCTCGCACTTCAACAAGCGGTCTTGCTAGGTCTGCCTCTTGCATACCTGTAGGCACCTTTACGGTAAGGGAAACGTCATAGACTTTTTGGATACTCCCGCTCTTGACGAAGATAATTGTATCTATAATGTGTGGAATCATTCCTAACTCTACCTTACCGATGAACCTTTGAATAGCATCCAGTGGACTGCTTGCATGGACAACACCTACCATCCCAACCCCCGCAAGCCTCATATCGGAAAACACTTCAAAATCAGGCGCACGCCTTACTTCATCAAAAATCGTATAATCCGGACGCACGAGCAACAAGATATCAACTGCTTTGTCAAAACTTCCCTCCAAAGGACCATACTGGGTAATTTCTGCTGGAACTTGCAAGTCTCTTGGTGATTCGAAAGTTTTTACTATCTTCCCTTTTTCTAAATAGAACTCCGCGAGGCTGCTAGCAAGAGTGCTCTTTCCGGAACCTGGAGGACCAGAAATGATAATCCCTTCTGCTTTTCCAGATAATCGATCCATCAATTTTTCATTAGCATTATAATCAGCCAGAGAGAGTTTGACGATGGGTTTGACAATTGTTATTTCAAGTCCGTCTGAGAAAGGTGGCCTCGTTATTGCTATTCGAAACCTGCCGTATTGAATTACAGTTGCACCACTCCGGCTGATTTCGACCGAACCCACCCCTTCGACTCTCGATGCCTCAGATATCTCCTCAATGATGTGTGTGAGTTGACTATAAGAACACCTTTCTTCGTCTAACTTTACCAGCTGTGAATTCCCAGGCTTGCCTTTTTTTCCCATAGGAAGTACTCCTTCCTTCAAGTGAACGCTCATTGTATTCTCATCAAAAAATTTTTCAAACTCTAGATTGCTAGTTTTTGCGGGAGTCGATACATGCATGGATTGGACACCCTGAGCTTCTGCTACTAGCGCCTGGACGTAGTCTGCAGTAACAAGCGTTGCGCCCTCCCGCATTGCAACATCTTTAATTAAAGCATCGATTCGTCCGTGTTTTGCTAGGCGAATGTCATCAAGAGTAGGTCTGGCACCGACGAACAAGAGATCTATCTTCTTTTTCGAACATTGCTCTCTTATCTTTTTGATCTCACTCAATCCCACGAAACCATGTTCTTTGTTACTGGAGGCCTGGGATTGTAATTCGTCTAGTACTGCCAAAGGGATAATAATCTGACTAGCGCCCAAGATATCTCCTGTCTCTATCATTTTGGTAACTTCGCCGTCAATTATCACGCTAGTATCTAAAACCAACTTTTTATTATCCAATTTGTTATCTGTATGTTGCGGAGCTTAAAGTATTTTTACGCATTGTTGCACAAGTGATCTACACGATTAGCTCAATACTCAGACGAGGAAACAGACACATACAGCCTTGATTTGATAGCTTTCTTTCAAGATCTTCGCTCACTTCGGTTTCTTCCGAAAAGTACTTAACAAGAGCCCACCGGCTGTAACAATTAATGAGTCTGAAAGGCAAAGTAGCGATAGTAAGCGGGGCAGGGACTGGCGTTGGAAAGGCCACGACTAAGAGACTTTTCTTAGAGGGTGCTAAGGTCGTGTTGATTGGCAGAGATCGCTCGAGGCTAACGAAAGTAATATCTGATCTCAATGGGAAGAAGAACCTTTTAGCAGTTAAGGCTGATATAACGAAGGAAGCTGATGTTATCAATGTCATAGAGGAGACTGTTTCAGCATTTGATACGGTTGATATACTGGTAAATAACGCTGGAATCCTTAATGACCCGACTCCATTTCACAAAATGACTGATGAGCAATGGATGTCATTAATTAACACAAATATTATCGGGACATTCAGAACTACAAAAGCCGTTCTTCCTATCATGATGGAGAAGAGACGTGGGAGCATTGTCAACATATCTTCGTTGCAGGGAATAAGATCGATATTGAATGTACCGTTCTCCGTCTATGGAGTAACCAAGGCAGGCGTAATAATGTTTACGCGAACTATTGCAGTGGAATACGGAGAATATGGAATACGATGTAATTGCGTTGCGCCGTCTACTATTCGCAGCCCTATGATAGAACCGTACTTACAGGATAAGCAAGCCAAAAAAACGCTCGAGTCGTCATTTCCGTTACGAAGGATTGGCGATCCAGAAGATATTTCCGGTGCGGTCTCATATCTATGTTCGGACGATGCGAAGTGGATAACCGGTACTGTTTTAACTGTTGATGGCGGAATGTCAGCAAAACAGTAACCAATGGACACAGATACGGAGAGTAGAAAATTCCATCCGGAATTATCACGACTATTTTTTGATAAGCTGACTTGTGTTTTGCGATACCATGGGGATTATGCCCTTTGTTATTATTTCGTGAAAGTTAGCTGTTTCCACGTCCAACGTCAAGAGTAGAACGTACCAGAGCTGGCTTTCTTTGTCGGTAATCGGAATCGTCGCCCGGATAAGTTTCGCATAGTGTGAGCTAGCGTAATGGATTTTACCTAAGTGGTATTCCCATCTTAGTCTAGTAAACTGCCTTGTGGCGGCAGTTATCGCATATTGTGCTCTCTGTTCTGGAGTTAATAAGGGGATTAGACCCTTACGCTCCGAAATTCCCAACAATTTTCCGTCGGTATCGACGATTCCTGCAAATCTGATTGCTGGATCAATAGACACGACCTTATCGCAGAACTCCTTGTAGAACTGTTGTCGTTGTTGGTGTTTCAACTACAATCATCAATCCACTTAGTTTCGGCTCTATTTTGACTTTTTCTATTGCGTCTATTCACTCACTTGGTAAGAAGGAGTAACTTGAATCAATTCTTGAGTCCTGGGTTCACGATGGTTATTTTTTACTCGTTTGAGATGCTATTGTTCATTTCGACGTGCACGACAATTTGTTGTCGTGGTAGACATGCTATGCCAGCTTGGTAAAAGAAGACTTTAATTTCCTTTCACGAGTATACGTCCTGCGATTTGAAGTCTGGCAGACTAAACGAACTATCAATAACAAAACCTTTGTCTATAGGAATTATAGGGGGAGGACAACTTGGAAAGATGATTGCTCTGGAAGCCAAACGCATGGCTTTGAAGGTCTGCATTCTGGATCCCTCTAGATGCTGTCCTGCATCTACTGTCTCAGACGAACTAATTGTCGCCGATTTCAAAGACGAGCGAGCCATCAGAAACTTGGCTAGCAAATCAGACGTGATAACATACGAAATAGAGCTTGCGAATTCTGAAGCTCTGATAGACCTTGCATCAAAAAACCGTAATTTTGTTAATCCATCACCTGAGACGCTGAGAATAATTCAAGATAAGTATAAACAAAAATCGTTCTTAAAAGAAAACAATTTAAAAGTTCCCACATTCGCACTGGTCAATTCGGAGAAACAATTATTTGATCTGTGTGAAGATTATGGATTTCCAGTTATTTTGAAGGCTTGTCAGGATTCGTATGACGGCAGAGGTAATTATTCGATAAGATCTAAAGGTGATATCTCGAAAGCGTTTTCTCATTTCATTGGGGAAGAAAGGCAGCTAATGTTAGAAAAGTTTGTCAAATTTAGAAAGGAGATATCAATAATGGTCGCTAGAAACGCAAGCGGTGAAATCACCTCGTTTCCTGTTGTAGAAAATATACACAAAGATCATATCTTGAACTTGACTATCGTGCCGGCCCGTGTCTCCGACAAGGTTGCAAGTAAAGCGAGAAAAATGGCGGAACAAACACTTACTGCTCTCAAAGGAGCTGGCATATTCGGAATTGAGATGTTTGTGACCGATGACAATAAAGTATTGATAAATGAGATAGCACCGAGGCCACACAATTCAGGCCATTATTCCATTGAAGCATGTTCCATTTCTCAGTTTGAGCAGCACCTAAGAGCTATACTTGATCTCCCGCTATCAGAGCCTCGATTATTATGCCCTGCAGCGGCTATGCTCAATGTGCTAGGCCCAGAGAATTACGTCGGACCGTATGCAATAAGTGGCTTAAGAAAATTGTTTTCTATTCCTAGATTAAAACTCCATATCTATGGAAAGAAAATATCGAAGCCAAGACGGAAACTTGGACACATCACTTTAATGGGAGATTCGGTTGAAGAGACATTACTAAGGGTAAATATGGCTAAGAAAACGATAAAAGTGCATGTCTTGAACGAGAAAGATAGGTGATTTAGAGTAGCGGGAATTCTAGTTGGAATAATAATGGGTAGTGACTCGGATTTGTGGGTTATGAAGGACGCAGCCGAGATTTTGAATTCGTTCGGGGTTACAAATGAAGTAAAAATTGTTTCAGCCCACAGAACCGTCAAAAGAATGATTTACTATGCGAAGACAGCAAAGACTAGGGGAATTCAAGTTATTATTGCCGGCGCAGGAGGGGCTGCCCATCTCCCCGGGATGGTGGCAGCCATCACTTCGTTGCCAGTAATTGGTGTTCCAATAATGGGTACGTCGTCACGTCTGCACGGGTTAGATTCACTTTTGTCTATAGTGCAAATGCCGCCGGGCGTGCCAGTCGCTACCTTAGCAGTAAACGGCGCAAGAAATGCCGGTATTTTCGCATGTCAAATACTAGGACTAAAGAACCGAGCAATTGCAGCCAAGGTTGAGAGATACAAACAAAATTTAGAAGGAGATGTATTAGGAAGGGCAGCAAGGTTAGATCGCTTAGGGATTGAAAAATTACTCAAGTCGACAACATTGATTAGATGATGATTTCTTAAATAAATCATGAATTATGATTATTATGAAAGTAAATATTATGAAAACGCGACCTACTCCACTTGTCGATGCACGCTGATAGATTAGATCTAAAAAAGTAGGAGAGAATAGTAACTGCTATAAGATGTATCTTATCCTTAGTAGGGAGATGCAAAGAAAAAAAATGTTCTCAATATTTGCAATTGCAGCCCTATCTACCTTAATCATTTTATCGTCATTGGCGACGTTTCAATATCCAGCAAGAGCACAAAGCCAACAGCAGAAATTAGCGACGTTAAAAACTCAGGATCATTCGCTTAATATTCTCTTTAAGAGAATAGAAAATTCTGTCGTTCAGGTGACTAGAAAGATCCCGACGCTGAATTTGCAAAATCCGCAAATGCGAAATGCCACTGCACTGGGCTCAGGCATTGTCTATGACACAATGGGCCATATTATAACTAATAACCATGTGGTAGGTACTGCGAAAATTGTGGATGTGACTTTCATTGACGGAAGTAGATACACTGCAAATGTTGTCGGAACTGATATTTACAATGACTTGGCAGTTCTGAAAATTAGTGGAAACCTCACGAAACCTGTAACTCCGTTACAGTTGGGCAACTCCTCAGCACTAGAAGTTGGCGATCAAGTGATTGCTATCGGAAATCCATTTGGACTTGACGACACAATGACAACAGGAATAGTAAGTCAGAAAGGCAGATTGTTGCCTGACTCCAGCTCAGGATTCTCTATCCCAGATGTGATTCAGACTGACGCTTTGATTGATCCAGGCAATTCTGGTGGGCCTTTGATGAATATGCAAGGCCAAGTTATTGGCATAAATACCGCAGCAGTTATTTCTGATAAGGGCGGCTTCTCCGGGATAGGTTTAGCCATATCCTCTAATACTGCAAAACGCATTGTTCCTATTTTAATTGAGAAGGGTAACTACACTCATCCATACCTCGGACTTACGGCCGCTACCCTCACTTCGGACTTGGCTGGAAGAGTTACCGGGTTAAAGCCAAACTTTCAAGGTATATTAGTAGATTCAATCGTAAAAGGGGGTGCTGTAGATAAAGCAGGCTTGCACGGTAGCACCACCGATCAATATGGCACTAAGCATGGTGGGGACATAATAGCCGCTGTGGACAGCCTCCAGGTGAAAAGGATGGAGGACTTGATTTCTTACGTAGAACAGCACAAGTCAGTTGGAGACAAGATAGTGTTAAGCGTCTATCGAAATGGGCAAACACTCAACTTGCAAGCGGTTCTCCAACAGCGTCCTTCACCGCTTCCATATCTAACATCCCCATCCGCTCCAATGCCGCCATAGTATATTTCCAGTAACGCAGCGATAAGATCTCAATTGTTGTCTGCGCAAGGAGAAATTATAATGGAGCAAGTGGCTATCGTTTCTTACTCTTAGATAATAATCTAATGAAAAAACGTCACCATAATCAAACTAAGAAAATAAAC
>CAKOFP010000337.1 GCA_933226995.1 Candidatus Nitrosopolaris rasttigaisensis
ACCAACGGAGCAAAACTCGTAGAAAAAAAAAGCCGTGCGATGACATTTCATGGCCAGAAGTAATGTAGGCTGCAATATACCTGCTGTTGGTAGTGACGCCACTTGGGCTAACAGAACTTGATCGGAGCGCGGTATCCCACTACTAGGTTCTAACTTTGGAAATTGTGAGTACAAAGGAGTTGGATATTACTGTGGTGTATATTGCTAGCGATCTGAAATCAGGTTATGTCAATATAGACGTTCAACAGGTTCAAGGAAGAATCAGGAAACTTACCTAAACTTCTAGCAGCATAACATGCTCCCACCTACGTCTTCGTTATGAGATCACTATCTTTCTATATCTGAAAGGAGCAAAATTAAAAGAATAATGGAGGTGGCGGTAGCGTGTTTATTTCAGGTTTAGTTAGGGATAGAAATACAGATATGTCCAGCCATAGTCGTGGGATTGTTTGTAGTTGCACTTGCATATTTGTCATACAAAAGATGGTTGGATGTAAAATGAATTCCAATAGAAAATACCGCAAAAAGTACTTTAACACGCCCGTAACGATACTTAATATCTGCTATCGAGTGCCTTATATCTATTCCCTGTATCTCTGATATAAGCTAGATATTTTCCTTCACTAATATGAATAAGTCTTTAGTATACTGTAGTTTCTACCTTAGCTGTCGCTTGTAGCGGGGCAGAATCAATAATAAAAATAAACTAAAAGAAAGAATAACGAGAAAATAATCCGGACTTGATCCTGTGATCCTAAAAGAACGTATAATCCGTTCCATTTCAGGCAGTAGGAATAATAACTATCTGGACTTCTTTGGTACTTGTCCCTTGTTATAGGAGCTTTCATAGCATACAAATACAGCGCCCAAGGGTCCAATTCTGATTGTAGTTCCACTCTTTCTTTTCACCTTTATTTTGTTGGAACCCACTAAAAAGCACTGATATAGTTACGGGCCCAGAGGGACTCGAACCCTCGACCAACTGCTTCGCAGGCAGCCATTCTATCCAAGCTGAACTATGAGCCCTTTGCATAATCAAGGAAGGTCCTTATATGAGCTCTTGCGACTCATCCGCCGTGGCCACCCACGTGCATAAGATAGCAAAATAGTATACCTATAACGACAACCGATGTAGCACCCATCGTGTCAGGTTCCGGAGGGGCTGAGATGGGCATCTCAAAACGCGACTAAACTATTAAACTGAGAAGTGCGAAATCGATTTTATCACATGACATCATTCCTTGACGCTATCACTAGTAGAATTGTGCTGTTTGACGGCGCGATGGGGACAGAAATTCAGCACTTGAATCCGCAACCTAGAGATTTTCCAGATAACAGAGATGGTTTTAATGACGGGTTAATTCTAAGCAAACCGGAATGGATCAAGCGGATTCATAGAAGCTATTTGAAGGTTGGCGCTGACTGCATAGAAACGAATTCTTTTGGCAGCAACCACTTGAAGCTAGCGGAATATGCATATGGAGATGAGACCTTGGAGTTCAATAAAAAAGCCGCCACCCTTGCTAGGCAGGTTTGTGAAGAGCCTGAATTTAGTGACAGGCAAAGGTATGTCATAGGCTCTATGGGTCCCACAGGCTATTTGCCCAGTTCCGACGACCCTGATCTTGGTCAAAAAACGACTGACCAGATAAAGGTGGCATTCCTTCCGCAGGCAGAGGGTTTGATTTTGGGAGGAGTAGACGCTGTATTAATAGAGACAAGCCAAGACATACTGGAGGTCAAACTTGCCATAGAAGCCTGTCATGATGTAATCAAAAAGGTAGGAAAGAAAGTCCCAATCATCGCCAACGTTACACTTGATCAATATGGCAAGATGCTTCTTGGCACGAATATTCAGGCCGCATATACAACCGTAAGTGATATGGAGATTGATGTGTTCGGTTTGAACTGTTCAACAGGGCCCGTGGAAATGACTCCAAGTGTCAGATGGTTGGATGAACAACACGAATTGCCTATACTGGTCGTCCCAAATGCCGGCATGCCTCAGAATGAAGGTGGTAAAGCTGTATACAAAATGACCCCCTCCGCATTGAGTGAAAAACTAAAAGAATTCATTCAAAATTACAAGCATGTCCGCATAATAGGAGGATGCTGTGGTACTAATCCATTACATATTGCTGAGATGCGCAAAATGTTGGATTTGCACCAGGGCGATTATTAAATAGAGACACGCGTCGAGAAAGAGAAAAAGAAAGATGTATACGAAAAGACGATTAGCCTTACAGGGGGGATCAAGAATTACTAAATGTGTATGAATTTTAGAATAGGGCGCACTTTGAATCTGCGGCTTCAATCCGAAGATAAAACGGACTCAAAGGACAATCACTTTATTTTACTTTGGTGTAATCTTGGCATTTCAATAAGGAGACTTGCAATTTGAAAATGGTAATTTCTGCTAAAGATGACAGTACAATGTGAATCTGGTTTTATAGGCTCGCCATTCTGTATGCGAAAGTGATCCGCTGATGGGAACTCAAATAGTCAAATATCAAGTCAATACCAAAGAGCATCGAG
>CAKOFP010000338.1 GCA_933226995.1 Candidatus Nitrosopolaris rasttigaisensis
CTACAATACTACTCTGGCAGACACAAGAAAAGAAGAAATAAAACAAAAAGAAGCTGTTAATTGTTGGTAGTAATACCTACAAATCTATCACATTGGAACCTTAAAATAATTAAGGATTTAGTAGACAGGGACTGTGTGGAGAGTGACACATTTGAATTTAAACTAGAAATGAAAAGTAATGGCCCTCCACCCCTTAAAGACAGAATTATTGAAACTACATGTGCATTCGCCAATACAGATGGCGGGATCACGTTTTGAGATTTAAGTCCAGATAACGCCATTGCCGTTCCTTCTAGTAACGCTCCAGGCTTGCGTCAACAGATACATGACACTTAGATCTGATCATTTGTGATGAACCGTGGTAGAGTTAACTTTTCTTTGAAGCTCTTCAGGTTGTAGGATGAGATTGCTACTTAATTTGATTGAGTGGCACAAGTTTTGCTCTGACATCTATAAACAAAGCTGCCGTCATGAAGTTATAAAGATAGAGCATGAACCCTTGATTAAGGCGCCGGGAGAGGGATTCGAACCCTCGAGACCCTTCCGGATCACAAGCTTGCTGTAGAGCTTCCAGGCTTGCGCCCTACCAGGCTAGGCAACCCCGGCATAATATCCCTCGGTAATAAGATTAAATATATTAACCATTCAAGGATCTGAAGTCAAGATCTCTAAATTCGCTCCACTCCGATATCGACACCCATATCCGTATAGGACGATAAGTCGTATTTTGATATCTTTGAGTGGCCTTCATTCTCTTCGTGATCTTCTACATCTGACCTAAAAACAAAGCTAGTTCCGCATTCGCGGCAAAACCATATTACTTTCAGATCCTCACGATTCATGGTTGCAAGATTTAATAGAATCCTATCGGATATAAGAGATAAGAAACCAGATCATATCCTTTTTATTTGCACTTATGTTCCAAACGAATATGCACAATTTTCTTGGGGTATAATGTTAGAAGACAATTGATGTATGAAGTAATACTTTGGTAGTAGAACATTAGAAACTGGCTCTCCGGTTTTAGCTTTGATCCTTTGCACGAGCCAAGATGAATCACTTCGACCTTCTTTTTAGGTAGACATTCTTTTAAGACGATCTTTATTATTCACGCGCCAAGCTCTCGGATAGGTGTTAGGTTTTAAAATTATCCTTTTGAGCTGGAACGCAATTCCTTTATCATTTTCCTGGATGTCGCCTATCGACATTAACGACTGGGCTAGTCCTATAACTTCTCCTTTCATGGTATAGATACCCACAAGCTGGTTAGGAGCCAAATCCCTTGCAACTGCTACTATTCCAGGGACTGCTAGCTGCGCGCCGTGACACAGTGCGTCAACGGCAGTATCACGAACTACGACCCCCCGCAAGCCCTCCAGGCACTGTTCGATGGGTCTTATCAAGCGCCGGAGTTTTTTGTCGTCATTTTTTTCTTTGTATATTTGAAAGCCGTCTGCAAGGTCGTGTAGTTTCGTAAATTCATCATTTCTTTCAGAAAGGTTGCTCACTATTGTTCTTCGCAGTTCTATCATGGTCGCTCCCGGCCCCAGGACTTCTCCTACGTCATAAATTACTTTTCTAATATAAGTGCCAGCTTGACACAATATACGAAACAAAACCAGACGGTCATATTGTTCTAGTTTCTGAAATTCATAAATGGTCCGTATACGTGTCGCCCTCTTTACCGAGGACCGCTGCGGAGGCCTCTGAAAAATATCGCCGGTAAATTTTGCGATCAACGATAGCAATCTATCCTCCGAGATGTGCGAATGCATGCGTGCCAACGTGTAGTATTCCTTCGGGCCCAAAAGAAGTACTGATAGAGCTTTTGTACCTTCTCCTAGCCCCACAGGCAGTAGTCCTGTTGCGCCAGGGTCCAAAGTCCCGCTATGTCCTGCGCTTTGGATACCTAAGATTTTTTTTATCCACGCCACTATTTCATGACTAGAAGGTCCAGCAGGCTTATCAATAAGTATTAGTCCATAATCTAGTAACGAATTGATAGGTCTACGGTCAGGGTAGTGGCCGTACGCTTCATCCGTTACATCATCATCTATCTTCATGAGATTTTGTAGCTGCGGCATCACAAAGTTAGAGACGTACCCTCACCTCACTTAGTCAAAACGTGGCGTATCATATTTTTTGATATGTCGATTAGCGATACTAGATTCAGTAAATCAGTGTTGAGACTGAAATCAAAAACAGTTAGGTCATCCCCGAATTTGATGTTGTATAGTTTACGATAGATTTTTTTGTTGTCGTCATCCCTCAGCCGTACTATCTTTTTTGCATCTAGGAAATTTATAGTATCCCTGTTGGCCATCCTTTTTGCCCTGTTATTCTGAGAACCCCTCAACCAAAATTTAATAGGATTTTCAGTAAGCCACGGAAGAGTATAGCTAGTAATCACAGCATTTCCTATTTCGGCTATCTCCATTAATTTCTGATCCACTTCCTTATCGAAAGATGGATTAGTCCGTCTTTCGGCCATGAATTTTTTTGCCTCTTCCCCATCCCACCAATCTTTACCCGCAATCAGATACCCTTTCTCGCCTGCAAGTTTTTTCAAAATATCTCCACCGTTAAATATTTTCAGGCCAAATTCCTTTGCGAGCTCGCATGCCACAGTAGTTTTGCCTACAGCTGGCCAGCCAGAAATAACTATACTCTTTTTGTAAGCTATTATAGATCAATTCCCGGTCAAACTAGGCATGGTTGTTTTGGTAACTTTTGATATTATACCACTAAACGCAAACGATGTAATAAGAAACCAGCCCCACAGGAAAACCTCGCCGGGAACAAGACATGGTCCCTTATGCATGCCACTTTTGTCAACCTGACTATCTGCTTGAACTTGTGCGCTACTACACATAATCCAGGGAACTTGAATAGGGGAAAGTGCTGTTGTCGCACCGAAGATAGTCGGAAATACGAAAATCCAAAGCATAAATGATGGCACCATATAGAGTAGCATTGGACGCATCTGCTGCTGCTGCATCTCCATACTCATTTTGTTCACATAGGCCTGCTTCTTTTTTAACTCTTCAATTAGTGCCCTATCTTGTTTTTTTATTGCGGCTGTATATTGCTTACGCCATTCGTTTGTCTCTTTCATAACCTTATTCATTTTTTCAAAATCAGTCGTTTTCTTGCGCAGCATGGCTATCGCAATATTCAGCCCAATCGATATTAGGGAAGCCACGATCATAGCCGTGAGCATGTCTGGGAAGATGGGATGTTTAGTATAGTGCGGAGTCAACCCTGGCATTTGCATCATTAACGGATCAAGAATATTCATATCGTGCAAGTATCCCCCAACATAACATTTGCTAAAGTGAGAGCCGCCTTATCAATCTCATTGTTATTATTCATAATTGTAAGAAATGGACAACCCGATACCACCGAGCAGCATGCAATCATTACCTTAGAAATATCTAGTTCGTTTTGAACATCTATTTCCGGACGAATATCCCTTTTTCGACTTTCATCTTTTTTCCTTCTATTCAAGATCTCTTGTGGATCAGCCGCGATCATAATGATATTAGTAGGCATTATAGTTTCAAGCAGATGCATCGGAATTCCCGGATAGTATCCTTCGTCGGTGTTTATTAGCAGATGTGTGTCAATAATCACAAAGTCTCCTTTGATTTTGGCAATTCTGTTTGCTACTTTGTCCTGGAGTCGACGTTGCTCTCCCAAGGAAAGCTTTCTCATTTCATCTCTGTTCCCCAACTTCATTTCTTTGGATTCCTCAAACATTAGACTGCCGAATACCGCGACGGTAGTATTATGCCCCTTCTGTTTTAGGAATTCAGCTGCTCTAGAAATCACAGTAGTCTTTCCTACGCCCGGTATACCCACTATTATGACCCTTTTCGTGTTACTTTCTGCCAAGTAGTGCCGCCAATTTAGGCATATGGACATCAACTTGTTCTTTAATCAATAAGTTGTAGTAATTTACTAGAATATCCACCATTAAGAGAATCCCTATTCCAGAGCCAAAAACATTTAGTACATTAGATGCTGATGCTAAGAGTCCTATTATTATAGATCCCAGAATGGTCACTGAGGGAATGTACTTGTTTAACAATATCTGAACTGATCCTTCGGCTCGTCTGAAACCAGGCACTTGAACATCTGCGTCAAGCAAATTCTTTGCGGCAGACTTGGCAGATAAGCCCCCGAGTTCAACCCAGAGTCTCCCGAAAATCGTTATGACCGTAGTCAAAAACAGAATATAGACTACTGCCCTGACTGGGTCTTGCGCTGCAGTATCCAAGCTCTGTGGCGAAGTAGTGTAATAAAGCAATCCGCCTGTTGGGGTTTGAGGTCTACCTGGGTCAAATTGTGCTATATAGTTGAACAAAGGATTGTCATTTTGAGGGTTGTAATTGGCCCATAACATCTGACCCATGAACACGGCATTAGCAAGAAGTGCTGACGCCAGTATCACCGGAATATTGGATGTATAAAGAAGTTTGATTGGGTAAACGGCAGTAAATCCCCTGTATTTTGTGGAAACAATAGGGATGTCTATATGTATACCTTGCGTATACACTAGGATCAATAGCACAATAGATGTAACTATCAGACCGAATATACTAGGTAGCTGTCCTGACCTAAAAAATGTGTCGGCGACATGTCCATGCTCAGCAGAATATATCATAAAGGGGACGATCCCCACTGGCCCATCCTGAGCAGGAACCGGACTAAATACGCTCCACAAGATACCCTGTGCTACGCCTGCCATTATAAACAGACTTATACCTGAGCCTAAGCCCCAGCCTTTCTGCACCATCTCGTCAAGGAGCATCACTATTAGGCTTGCTCCAATAAGTTGTCCAACTAGGATCGGGACAAACAAGGGAGTTGCAACCAGGTGACCATATACACTGGTCCCGTACAGTGTACCCTCTGCAATTATGACAATAATCGTAACAATTTTTGTAGCGGAAGTAAATAACGATCTATCGTCGGGATTTTTAAAATTAAGTTTAACGAGCTCTGAACCCTTCAATAGCTGCATAAGCAGACCTGCAGTGACAATGGGTCCTATTCCGAGTTCTAATAAAGTACCTTGCTGTGCTGCAAAGATTACCCTAGCGAACGCCAAAAAGTCGAACTTCGGATCGCTTGTAACACCGTAGAGAGGAATCTGACCCATAATCAGATATGCAAAAAGAGCGATTCCACTCCAGACAAACTTCTCAGTCAGCGATATCTTCTTTTTGGGTTTCTCCACTTGTGGGATATAGGCAGAAACTTTTTTTATGATACGTCTGAAAATACCTTCATCATCATTTTGTATTGTGCTCATTGTATAGCAACACCTCCCCACCTACTTCCTCTATTTTCTGTTTAGCATTGTGTGATATTTTCTCTATTCGAACCTTAACACCACCGCCGCTAAATTTTCCGCCGCCCAGTAATTTATGATACCCGAGCGAGGTGAGATCTAAAGTAGGTTTAGTATCCTTGTCCCTTACAGTTCCATGCCGGGCTAAAATTCCATCCAAGTCTCGGACATTTAACCATTTCATTACAGGATTCCGATCTAATAAGTAGAAAGAATCATGTCCAAAGTGACTCGGTTCCTCGATCACCGTGCGAATCCAAAAATGTTTGTGTTTGCCAGCGCCCCCGACACCGCCTCTGCTACCGGATTGCCTGTGCTGACCTATCTGCCCCCATCCACAATACCTGGTGCCCCTCTGTCTTCTGCTTTTTCTCAACCGAGTAGCCATAATTATTAATGCATCCCTTTTTTGTATGAAACGCGAACTATTTTCATGATGGTACCTTACTTAAGTCTTGCTGCATTCTATAGCATCCTCCTGACAATATTGACCAACTCCTTGTCTTCTCCAAGTATGCCCCCTTCGTTATACTGGTTCTTCGTTTTTCGTTTAAATCCCCCTCTTGGCGGATTTAGGGCAAACCAGGGTTTAATATTGTGGATTTCCGACATTGACACTCTGTTCTCCGAGATTGCTGTTGCAAATGCATCTATGCCATCGTATTCCTTTGGCAGATCAGAATCTGAGACCGGTTCAAAGCCAGCCTTTCGTCCTTTCTTTTCCAATAACTCTCTAACGATGCTTGGATCCGCAGAAGTCCATGCCACTAGTTCCTTTACCTTCCTTAGCATTCCTAGCGATTGCGGACTTTCTGGTATAAGTGTGGCACGATATTTTTTATTGAGATTCAAGTAGGTTAAGGTCGCAGCTGCCCACGATGGCACGTTCACAGTGCCTCGTATCCTGACTACAAGATATGCCAATCTGCATCAGCCTGTAAGGTAGGTACGGCGAAGAGCCGCAAATATTGCCTTCGTTGTCGACGACATCGTACTTGTGGAACCGAACGACTTGGTCCATGCATCCTTTATGCCTGCTAGCTTTAAAAGGCCCTTAATGTTCTCGCCTGCTACTAAACTCAGACCTCGCGGTCCTGGGATAATTTCAACAGCTACGCTTCCGCCCTTTCCTTTGACTTTAAATGGTACGGAGTGAAGTTGATTGCACCTACATTCCCAACTTCCGCAGCCTAACTTTACAGGAATAACGTTGAGATGTGCCGCCGTGGTTGACTTGTCTATAGCAACACGCATTTGCGCTGCTTTTCCCTTCCCTATTCCAAACCAACCTGCTTCATTTCCCACCGCAACTAATGCATTAAATCGAGTCATCTCACCTGCATCCGTCTGTTTCTGCACTATGCCCACGTGGATAACCTGGCTCTTGATGTCTGGAAGCAAATGCTTGACAATTTCTGGCTCCTGAATTCTCATCCCATTTTCAAAAATCTGATCCATGGAATTGATTTTACCGCTTGATACCATCATGCCGAGTGTGGTACGGGGCTGCCATTCTATATGCTGCTCTTGCTGTCTATAATACCTGCTCATATCTTTTTCTGTCCTCTAATCATCACTGCGGAGCATTCCTAGTAGGAGACTTGAACCTCTCAGACAAAGTAGAATCCGGTACCGTTTTCACGTTTTTAGTAATTCTAGTTTTAACTTCTTCAAAGTAGTTTGGATAATTCTCAGGTACCCAGCCATTTTTCAAAAGAGAAGAAAAGTGTGAGTTATATTTTTCCTCATCTTTTTTTAACACCTCTGCATATTGGGCAATATGTCCGCCATTTATCCTTTCAATTTTCGGTAATGAAGCTTCAGATACCGGTATACTGACCCCAGCATCAATTAGTCCCTTCACGCATGCTGCAACCCTCGAAGTGAAAGATCCTTTGCCTGTATAAAGAATTAAATTATTCATTCCTCTTTCCAGTGTTCGAATACCCAAAAGCAAACCTGTCAGATAACATGTTGGTATGCTCTTCATAGAGCCTTTCCATCCGTAATTCAGAAGTTCTCTGCTACGAACGGCGGTAACTACGCTGTCCCCCCCAGCCAAAGGTTTAAGGACTTGAGCCATGATGTTCTCATTGCTAACAGTAATTGACACAAAAGAGTGTCTTCCAATAAGCATCGCTACCCTTTTTCGGTAATTGGTTCGATTTTGTCTATTTCTCC
>CAKOFP010000339.1 GCA_933226995.1 Candidatus Nitrosopolaris rasttigaisensis
TGCTCAACACCGTTTTTGTCTATTAGCTTCCAGCTAATTTTTCCTGTTGTCGAATCTTCTCCTACATTTTCGAAGCCTATCAACTGATTAGGGAATCCTACTGCTTTACATCTGCTGCATTCTTGCATCTTTTTTTGTTGCAGCGGTTTAGATGCCTCCGCATGTGATATTGTTGACATCGCTAGACTAGATCGATCTTTCTAGGACTAAATAGTTCAGTGATTCCCAAACCTCCCTTTTGCTAGCAGTACTTTGAATTTCAGTTATGGTTTTTAGTGATTGCGCGTCTTTGTCTGAATCTGTGTCATATCAATTAAGTAAGCCCTGATTGTTGTAGTACCAATTAAATATAAAAATAGGCTGCTCAATTCCGCTTTTGGAATCCAGATGTGGAATCCAATGTTGGAATTTGCATCTATTCTTATAATCACGCCAATGCTAGATATACATGTAGACAAAAATTGAATAACAAAGAAACAGCAACAACTACAACAACGGTAACAATAACAAAAAGACCAGCTCTGACTATAGCTGCACCTGCTGCCGTTATGACAGCGGTCGCAATTGCGGTTGCGCTACTCGGACTGCATATCCAAGTTCTGTGTCTACAATTCGTACATGTCATATTGAATCATCTGAAGGTATCAACCCGTTTTGAACTAGCCAGTAAGATATGGCATAGAATCTGCGAGCTACAGAATAGATTTCGAGGGAATTTGGATGATTCTTGTAATAGCTGTACAACAAAAGTAATAATGAGTATGAGTCAAGAATGAGTATCAAAAATAACAAGCAATTCATACTTAACCAATTAGGTTGGCTAGGAATCTCTATAGAATACTATTAAACATAGAGCCTCCTAATCCACTATCACTTCGCAGTTTTGGAAGACTACATCTAAACGGCTAAGATCCCTTCAAATAATCAATAGTTTTTTGTGTTATAAACAGGATTAAATAGACAAGAAAGAGTTATGAGGTTAAAACGAGGTACAGCTCCCCTCTCCCTCATTAGTGTTTCAATTCTTAAATCGAAGAGAAAGAAGTAACGTCAATACATGGCCACGGAGAAGAATAAGAAAGATTTTCTTAACAAAGAGATTGAATCATGGAAAGGTTTTGAATATGCATTACGTGAAGAAAATAGAATTCTGTTTCACGAAATGTTGAATGAATGTAGGAAATATGGTGATGCAGCTATTGCCAAAGGTGACAACTACTCGACTGAATCACTGTTTCTGGCCCTAATACTCCAGCAACAGAAAATGATCAATCAACTAATTAACAAATTATCAAGATCACAAAGAGTGTGAATAAAGAGGAAACCTACTCTATTATTTCTTCTTGACACAGATCAGTTAAGGATTAATCCTTACTATATAAACTAAAAAACCTTGTTTCTTCCTGTATACAAAGTAATAACATTTGTAGTTTCCTTGAATATTCGCGATGGAATTCCTAATTGTATCCTTACCCCTGTGCTCATTAACACTATCATTTATTATGTTCCTTGCATCGTAGAAGGAGTGGCATGATGTTGAGCGAAACAATCAGTAGGCTAATAAATGGATTGCACCAAAATGTCAACGAATATGATCTGGGTGACCCTTACTTTCAACAAGATGCGTACAGGATCTATCCTTTTGCAAGAGAGAACTTTTATCCAATCAACGGAAACGGCAGCTCAAGAAAAATCGCATTTGTAGATGGTGGCAACCAAGAGCTGATAGGGGCACCGAATTTTTCAGTTCAATTAAATAGGATATACTTTAACGTATTTAATGAAACACAAAGGATAAATCAAAATGAATTGCCTCAAGCAATAGATTTTTTCTCAGTTACTCTTTTGAACCTTAATGATAACAGTATTCAATACAAGACTTTACTCTTTGCTACAAAGAATGATTTTAGTGATTATCTTCCGTTTGAATCACACTTATCTTTTGATTCCACAGATCGTCTGATACGAGGAACCACAAGAACAGATATTAAAGAGGTTGCTTCTGTAGCAAGAAGATTTGCTGAATGGAATTATTCGCACTTTATTATAGATAGAATCCTAGATAAAGGCGATGTACTGATATCGGATGGGACCCTTCAAACATCCTTTCCTAATGAAGTACACTACCTTGACGTCCTGCATGAACGGGCACGAAATAAAGGCGTA
This sequence comes from Candidatus Nitrosopolaris rasttigaisensis, assembly GCA_933226995.1. Lineage (GTDB taxonomy): Archaea > Thermoproteota > Nitrososphaeria > Nitrososphaerales > Nitrososphaeraceae > Nitrosopolaris > Nitrosopolaris rasttigaisensis. The sequence goes on from CAKOFP010000339.1 coordinate 2,167, forward strand.
ATCTTTTCTGGTCTCGCGAAGACGAGTAATATGATTACGACAACTGGCTTGTCATTGCTTGGCTCTCTACACAAACTTGTAGAGGATTGGGGAATAAACTTCGAGGAATGGTATTACTCACCTCTGGCAGAAGGTCTGTCAAAGGATCACTCTGTTATAATGACCATTGTGAAGCTACATAAAAAAGCCGATCATATATTTCGATATGAAATAAGTAATAGACAAATGAAGGATTTGGATGATTTGAACCTCAATGAAGTTATAACCTGCTTGGCTAAGAATTCGGTTGATATAGGCTTCCCAGGATATCCGTATGGGCTTATAGATGCAGACAACAATGCAAGAGTTAGAGCAAACGAGATCGAGACCTATAGAGTAATGCTTCTTTCAGAGATGTCGAAGTTAGGTTTGTGGAAGAAATTTGCACATCATATGCGATCGACAGATGCACATCATATTTTGAATCTCTTGGTCGGAGGGTATGGTAGATGAGAGATGATTGTTGCGGGGAAATCATTGCCGGAGGAGTGGAAAAATTAATTATTAGACAGAAAAGCGATGGAGCAATTGAATTAGGTAATCTACTTGTGGAGGAGAGAAATGAGGGCAAGCTTTTTTTACAGGTTTTTGATCTCTTATATGGTAGTCAGATTTCACAATCTTCACTTGAAAATATTTCGGGAATGAGACTTGAAGGCAGCGGTGTAGGCCTAGACTTTGTGGAGCCTCATTTGAGAAATTATGTGCTAGCTTTGGCGAGATCTATTTTATATCTCACTGGTAGTCCTCACAATCCAAAAATTCTGCCGAATTTTATGGGATCCGTTAGACACATCAAGAAAGAGGATTTGAATTTCCTAATCAAACCCAATAATCCATTATATTTTGGCAAGGTCAGGACTGGTTCGAAGACCCTAAATGCAGACGTTTATCTGGAAGGTCCAGATGTTCTCTCACATCATATTCTTATTCCTGCGACCACGGGCAGAGGAAAGAGTAATTTGATAAAGGTCATGCTGTGGGATGTTTTAGATAAGGACTTCTGTGGAATTCTTGTTTTGGATGCGCATGACGAATATTTTGGGACAGCCGCTGCCCTAGGGTTGCGAAATCACCCCCAGGCAGCAAATTATCTCAAATATTATTCTCCCAGGGTTTCTGCTATCCGTGGAGCAGTCGGACTTGTAATTAACCTGAGATCCATAACACCTGACCACCTAAAAGGAATTGTTGATTTCACAGAAACCCAGAGGGACGCAATGTATCTAGCTTATCAGGTATATCGTGAAAACTGGATATCAGAGATTATAAGGGATGCTCCTATCAACAGTGATGTCGAAGGTGGCGAGCCAGAGATCAGAATAGCCAGGGGAACTCTGAACGTATTAAGAAGAAAATTCAACAGACTTCTTGGAGTGTATTTCGATCATACTGACAACCAACTGAAGTGTCGTACGAGAGCTTTTAGCGATACAGTCGGAGAATCAACGGTAACTCAAATCATAGATACACTTGAGGAGGGCAAAAAAGTGGTGATTGATACGTCGATGTTGGAAGATCAGACTGAGCTTCTGATAGGAAGCGTTGTAGCACACGAAATTCTGGATCGCCACAAGAGCGCAAAAGAAGAGGGCATTTTGGAAACGAAGCCTGTAATTTCAATTGTAATAGAAGAAGCTCCAAGGGTTTTGGGTGACGAGGTCCTTAGATCTTCTGGTTCTAATATTTACAGCGACATTGCAAGGGAGGGTAGAAAATTCAAAATTGGTCTTATTGCAATAACTCAGCTTACAAGCGTTATTCCAAAAACGATACTAGCGAACATGAACACTAAAATAATTCTAGGAAATGAACTTGCGACTGAGCGAAGCTCAATAATACAGAGTGCATCACAAGACTTATCAACAGATGACAGGAACATAGCAAGCCTGGACAAGGGTGAAGCTATCATTAGCTCTAATTTCACAAAATTTGCTGTCCCTATGAAGATACCCCTTTTTGAGGATATTGTGAAAGATATGAAAACAAGTCCAAATAAGAAGATTGCAGTAGTAACATAATTTGTACAAGTTTGCACATATAACAGATTGTCATTTGGGTGCTTGGAGGAACCCAAAGCTCAAAGAAATTAATCTCAAAGCCTTCCAGAAAGCCATATCCATTTGTGTTGAAGAAAAGGTAGACTTTATTGCCATCACAGGAGATTTCTTTGATGTTAATGTTCCCGAGCTGGATCATGTTAAGCGTGCAGTAGATATCATGATACAAGCCAGGAGACATGGAATTGAGATTTATATGATTTACGGTTCACATGATTTCACTGCAAGTACAGTATCGATAATAGATATACTTCATAGCGCAGGACTATTCATAAAGCCTATTGAATTTGAGCAAATAAAAGACAAAATCAAACTGAAATTTATCCAAGATAAGAAGACTGCCTTTAAAATCACAGGCTTATCAGGAAGAAAGACTGGTCTCGATAGTGAATATTACAATCTACTAGATATAGAAGCGCTCGAGTCTGAAGAAGACTTTAAGATATTTCTTTTTCATGCACCAATAAGTGAATTAACTCCTGTTGACCTTGCTCATGGAGAGTCTATTCCATTATCGTTACTACCAAAAGGATTCATATATTATGGCGGAGGTCATTTACATAGAAGGATTGAACATAAACATGATGATGGAAAAAGTATGATTGTCTATCCTGGACCATTATTTGGATCCACATTTACAGATTTAGAAGATACTGCCCAAGGTGAAAGGAGGGGTTTTTATATTATAAGCTATGATAATGACAACGAAACAATAAGGGCCAACTTTATAGAAACAAAGATAGTTGATATTGTATTCAACACTATTAATGTAAATCAAAATACTGTCAAGCAAATAGAGGATAAGATAAGCTCCATGGTAGAACAAATGGAGGACCTAACAGATAAAATAGTTTTGATTAAAGTAAAAGGAACTTTGGCGTCAGGAAAGCGATCGGATATCAACTTTTCAAGATTTGAAGAAACACTTTCAGCAAAGCGTGCATTAGTATCATTCATTAACAGAAATAACCTTGTCTCTCCCGATACTACTCAAGTGAAAGTCTTTGGAACAAGCATAGAAGAGATAGAAAAGAAAGTGATCAAAGAAAGAATAGCATCAATTAAGATTGACCCTGCTATGACAGATGAGAAAGTAAAGAATTTTATAAAATCCAAACTCATATCTGAACACGGCGAATTTACGGCAAACAAATTATTACTTGCTCTAAAAAAGGAAAAAATTGAAAACGAAACTCTAGATGACTTTGAAAAAAGACTCATGCATGAAGCAAAATCTGTCATGGGGTTATCAGACATAAATAAAGAAATAAAATAATATGCTAATTAGAAAAATTAGTCTACACAATATCAGAAGTTATAAAGAAAATACAGAAATAGTCATACCTGCAGGCACAATCCTCTTTCAGGGCGACATCGGATGTGGAAAATCAACTATTCTCTCTGCGATAGAATTTGCTCTTTTTGGACTAGGTGATGTAGATGGCAACAATCTTCTGAGATCAGGAGAAAAGAAAGGATCTGTTCTTCTTGAGTTTCAAGTTAATAACAATAATTATCAGATCTTTCGAAGCATAATTAGACGTGATAAGAAGGTAACGCAAGCTGAAGGATATATTGTTGAGGCAGATGTAGAAACGACTTATTCCGTAAGTGAGATGAAATCGAAGATTTTGAAGATTATTAATATTAATGAAAAAGCACAGACCAGAACGACATCTGTAATTTACCGTTATGCTATTTTTACACCGCAAGAAATGATGAAGCAAATTCTTTCAGAAGTGCCGGAAAAAAGACTAGGGATTCTGAGAAGAGCTTTCAATATTGAGGAATACAGTACAGTCAAGAAAAATGCTGAGACATTTCTGGATTGGACTACTGGTGAAATGCGTATAAATTTTGGGATAACTAAAGATCTTCGAGAAAAGGAAACTTCATTGTATGAACTCAACAAAAAAGTCGGTTTTTTGACAACTGACGTAGAAAAAGATCAGGTGAAAATATCAGAGTTAGACAAAAAAACAAAGCAGCTGAAGGAAAACATTGACAGTCTTAAACCGAAACAAGTTCTCGTTTTACAGCTCCAGGTATCCATACCACTTCTGAGTAATACTATCGAAAGGAATCAAA
>CAKOFP010000340.1 GCA_933226995.1 Candidatus Nitrosopolaris rasttigaisensis
ACTATCAAGCAACTTTGGACGCTGAGCAAACAAGGATGAGAACACCCACAAATGAAGTAAACATTCCTTTCCCCAAATTTAGTGCCAAATTAATCATGTCAGTTGCGCTAGCAATCTGTATTTCCTGCAGCGGGCTCGTAACGGTACAGCATGCATTTAGTGAAAGCCCGATAAAGGTAATAGCACAACCACCATTTACGGGCTCTGACGGCAGGCTAAACGTGATAGGTATCGTCAAGAATAGTGGCAACATGCCGGTGGAGGTCAATCTTGGATTGAATATTGTCGCTAATGATAGTGGTCTTGTTACAACTATTAAAGAACCAACCTATGGAAGAGTTATTTACCCTTCTAGTGTTTCTCCGTTTAAGTTTGCAGTTGGACCTAGTTGGTCTCTGCCTGGAGGTCCGTTTATCCTTACCTCAAAGGAGGTCTTAACACCTTACTATAAAGTTCTTAATTTGAGCTACTCTAACATGCCTGTTGGAAATGATAAGGCTCTTATCGGAACAGCAAAAAACGTTAGTCCTGTCGATCTTCATAACGTAACCATTTTGGCATCTGTTCATAAGACCAACGGAACCCAGATCGATTCCGTTAAAAGTCAGTTATTTCCTGTCGTTAGGCCAGGTCAAACTGTAGCATTTGCTGCTGTACCTGACCCAGCGATCAAATCAAATACTGCGTATTTCAGTTGTGCTGACATTGATGTTGGCAACAATACTGCACTGAACACTTTAGGGATAGGTAACGGTCAATTTATAGCGTATCAGATGATCGGCGTCGTGCAAATCAGTGATTTCAAATATGACAATGCAACTGACAGTCTAGTCTTTGGAATAAAACATTATAATCCAGCTGGCGGGCCATTTAGCTTAAAGATACCTGAGATGTCGAAAAATCAACCAGTATCTGTCTTATTGGATGGAAAGTTGTATTCACAAGCTTCAGTAAAAATGGATGGAAAGACGGTACATGTAGACTTTTTTATTCCCCCAGCTAATCATCAAGTACAGATTAAAGGGATTAGGAATACTACCTAATTCCTTTTCGATGTTGGGGTCCTATTTTTTCCTTCTGCAATAACCTCCAACCGTAGTCCCCAAAAAGCTTCGTGTTTCTTGGATGATCGGTAGTGGTTGTCATGATAGGCGACGCGACAATTTTAAGCGCCTCCCTGTGGTCATACAAAGGAATGAAGACCAGCTTATCACAAACCTTTGTACACCGCTCATATTGTGAGTACGAAACGACATTTGCAGGATAAATAGAAAGAGTAAAGTAGTAGACGCAAAAGCAGGTTCAAAACGAACTAAATCACCCAAAGGGTAAAGAATTCTTGGCCAATGAAAGCATAAGCGACTCTCCAAACTTAGCATTTCGTGGCTGTCAGTTTAGAGACTCTAAGAAAAATTGTGTATATAGAGGAATTTGACAAACACGACACCGGCGGCAATTTATTATGCAGAAATATCGATTGCAAAAATCATCCGCGATCACCATACAGGAAGTACTGTTCTAAGAAATGTAATAAGGATTTTCGTCGTTGGTATTATCATAATTTTTATTGGGACAGAGTGAGATCTGACATTTTTAAACGTGATAACTATACGTGTCAGATTTGCAAAAGAAACTATCCGTACAGATATCGGAGAAGGTTTGCTAGGTCTAAAAAATTAGAGTGCGATCATATCGTACCTCGATCGCTTTATGAACAAAATGGATATAAATTCGATACCCTTGAAAATAAAATTAGAGCAACACTAGAATTCTTTCATAATCATAATAATCTCAGAACATTATGTCATGATTGTCATAGAGGCGTTACATCGAAGTATCTTAGCATTAAATTCAGAGCGTTGAAACAAGAATCTATGGATGATGTAAGTGTGTTGCTAGCAGAATAGTCCGTCGTAGAGCAAAAGTGAGGTAGCTGGTTTGAAGTGTGGAGTCGGCTACTAAATTTGATCATATTTAGATTTATGAGTGCTGGTATTTTTCATTTATCTTTTCTAGCGGTAATATTTCGAATATTATTTACCCGATGGAGGGACATTTTTAACGACATACAATGGCTGCTTCATAATAACTGCACCTCGTACTGGAAATGCACAAAAATTGATTTATTTATGGTGTTTTCTCAATGTGTTATATGAAATGCCCTACATGCCAGACAGACTTCTATCCACACATGAATAACACCCTCGTCGGTAAAAATCGAAATAACATTAGTGTCTTTCTCTATTATCAGCTGTGTCCCGAATGCAAAGAACCTATCATAGGGATTATTGAAGCAACTAAGGGGGAAGCATATCTCAGCCCGAATGATATTAATGGATTAATTCTGTTAACTAGGGAGAAAAGAACGACGCACAAATAGCAAGCTAGCTGGCACCTCTTTTCGCACCAAACACGGAGATCTAGATCTTGGGAGTCTACTCCTCCAGGAGGTTCCCCTACGGTTGAAGCATTGGCCGTTTCAATCTTATATAGAAGTTTATGAAATACCGTCTATTGAAAATTCCGCCTATCAAGACAATAGAGAAGCTCAGAAAAAATAAGGACGAATTGTGTGAATATTTACGAGACTACGATAGTTCTTTTAAACCGACAGATTCTATCGAAATCCTAGATTTTGAATACGGATTGAAGATTTTGTATTATCATAAGGATGGAAACAAACCATACAAGACTAGGGTATATCTCAATAAAATGGGAGATACTAAGCTGCTGAGATGATTCCCAGTTTTATAGAATAGTATAATTACAACTTCTTGCATTAAACGATCGTGTCTTGAAAAGAGCGAAAGTGCGTAAGGAGAGGGGCGCATTCATAGATGAAATCCAAGATTGGTTTCGCCAACGTAATAGCTTTTGGACACTTGTGAGTTTCGTTTGTCTTGTATCGATAATCATTTTACAGATTTTGGTTATTTTGCTAAGCGGAATAAATCCTCACATTCGAAATGGAATTTATTCAATTCTTGTGCCTTTGCTTGTATTCTTCGTTGTGAGTATCTTTTGGCGGGGCCCGACTCCAACTCTCCTATCGCTTGTAGGTGTGATGTGCTTGTATGTTGGTATGTTTTTTGTTTTTGCGGAGCTAGGATCGCTTAAAGTTATGCCTCCCCAGATGGCCAACAGATTAGGATACGGTATTATGCATGAAGGGCCTCCTGTAGATGCAGTGGCGGATTTTTATTTCTTGATGGGGATTTTTGCACTCATATTGTCTGTGGCTGTAGCTTTCAGACCATCTTTATTTAGGGCCAGAGGAACTCCTACTTGGGTACCATACCCTATATGGACCACGGACAGTGACCCAAAACTCTCGTATGGCAGGAGTGTCATG
>CAKOFP010000341.1 GCA_933226995.1 Candidatus Nitrosopolaris rasttigaisensis
ACATTATGGGTTCGCCATGGAAAGCAATTTCAGATGACAGTAGAAGAGAAATCCTGCTGCTGCTCAAAAAGAAAGATATGGTTCCTACTAAAATAGCTGAACACTTTAACTTTACTTTGCCAGCCCGCTCATCTCATCTACGCATATTGAAAGACGCAGATGTGACAAATGAAAAGAAACAGGGAAAGACCAGGTTTTATACATTGAATAGAGACAGAACGTTGGAATTAGTAGAATTTTTTGAGGATATGTATGACTATAATTTGAAGTCGTTGAAAGAATATATTGAAAACAAAGAGAGGAAGAGGAAATAATGACTGAACCCTTAAAAGATCACAAGATTGTTCCCGAGAACGAATGGTTCGAGTCTCGCAAGGCGCTGCTCAAGAAGGAAAAAGAGTTCACAATCTTCCGCGATCAACTTAGCCAACAACGACGCGATTTGCCTTGGATGGCCGTTAATAAAGAATATGTCTTCGAGGGACCGAATGGGAAACAAACTCTGTCAGAACTTTTTGACGGAAAAAGCCAATTAATAGTCTATCACTTTATGTTTGATCCAAGCTGGGAGGCAGCATGTTTGCATTGCTCTTTTTGGGCGGACAATTTCAATGGAATTATTGTGCACTTGAACCAAAGAGATGTGACCATGATCGCTGTTTCTCGGGCCCCATACAGCAAGCTGGCAGCGTACCGGAAGCGGATGGGTTGGAATTTCAAATGGGTTTCTTCTTGCAATACAGATTTCAATTTCGATTACCACGTGTCATTCACACCGGAAGAGTTGGCCAAGAAAGAAGCCTTCTACAACTTCATTACACAAGACCCGCACAGTTCAGAGCGGGAAGGAGTAAGCATATTTTACAAAGACCTTGCAGGTCGCGTGTTTCACACCTATTCAGCTTATGCGCGAGGCATCGATATGTTGAATGTGGCATACCACTACCTTGACCTAGTTCCCAAGGGCAGAGATGAGGCTGGTCATGAATTCCCTCAATTCTGGGTGCGCCGCCATGATGAATACGACAAATAATTTAGATTCTATCAATAGCTCAACAGTGTATTGATATACAGAACCTTATTAGTCTAAGTCTTCTTATACCCATCCAAAGAGATACTCCTGACAATGAACTAAAAAAGACAACTCAAGATTACTATGCTGCCGACGCGAAGTTCTTTAAGAATTTTGGCAATTTACGTGCAAATTCTAGCTGCGGATGTTCTTCTTGGATTTGTTCAAGGTCAGTAAGGCATTGATTGGAATAAATTGGTCGAAGATCTGACCCAAAACCATCCAGACTTCTGCTGACGAATGTATCGCATACTATACTGGCTACCTCGTTTGCGGGTACGAATCAGCGGTCTCTCGAATATGCCATGATACCTCTAGAGTAACAGTTGAATACTTTTTTATAAGTAAATGACGGAATCGACCATGTAGAGCGGATGGTGGTAAACCAAGGGATATCCATAGGCAGAATATTATTTGAAGAGATAGACAAACCAACGGAGAGCAAAATTGTTTTTGAGAATAAGAAGGAAGGAGTGGTAGAGAGAGAAAGCAGTTGGACTGGTGAAATTAAAGGATATGATTCCTTCCCCTCAGGAAAAGCTAGTGGCTCAGGACGTTCTTTTATACATAATAACGGCATAAGCATTTCGCATTGGGAGGGTGTACTTAATACGGAAGACCGACAAGAGCTCACATTTAAAGGACGTGACGTAAACAAGAATGGGAAATTTGTAGTGTTACGAACCTATTTTACCGAGTCCGAAGTTTTAGGATGGATGGATGGTTTAGTCTGTATACTGACTGGAGACTTTGACAGTTCTATCGGAGTATTCAAGAGTACAGGCTATGAATTCAATTTATAATTCGCTTTCAAGGCAAAAATCTATTCAAATAAATAAACTTCACCTTTTCCTAGATTTCGCATTGTGGCGTATGTAAAAAAAGCCACTTTTTGCTAATGCTAACGATGTTTCAAATCCTATCCCACTTGAGCTGCCTGTAACAATTGCGACCTTCTGGTTGGATGAAGATAACGAAGATGCCATGTATTATTCTTTGACTAGACTACTAATACACTACTTAGGTAAGATAGTAATCCACTGGCTAGTTAGTAACAAGAATCTAACCAACTTACCAAGAAATGACTACCATATTTAATTATCCCGTTACGTACAACCACTAACAGGTGAATAAATGACAAATGGAGAATCAATGTAGCCATGAAAACGATGATTCCTGCGGCTGTTCGTGTCATCCTGGATCTGGAGCAGGGGGCTGTTCGGGATGTGGACATATGCACGGAAGTGGCAAAATGGGATCTATGGACCCATTCGAGATGGTGATGGCGATGTGGCACAAAGCAACCTTTGCAGCGTATTCGGAGTTGATGGTTGAAAAACTAAAGAAGAGGATAGAAGCAGCAAATGGTCCTGTTATGGACAAGGTTGCTGATGCCTTGATGGAAAGTATGGGTAAAGAGTTTGAGGCTATGAAGCAAAAATCCTCCGCTAAAAAAGAATTACACGAAAAATTGGCAAAAATATTTAGTGAAGGAAGTCAAAAACAGAAGTAGAGAATCCTATCCACGACAAAGCCGCAATTTTGCTGGGATTGCCAAACCAACATGGTGAGAGAAGCGAACAATCTTTGCTCTCCATTTATTGAGGTAATCGTAGCATTAGGGGTCTGTTCTCGGTCATTATGACTACATGTAATGCCTCTACTACCATGGCCATTCTTTTTTCTCAAACATTATCCCAAATCTATTTTTGAGCTTTTTAGTACAACGTATAAATCGAAGTAGTTAAATATTACTTAGCACTATTCCAAGGCCTGATGGTAAATCCGCACTTTGTTGCAACAGAAACAGAAGATGAAACAGCTGGTGAAATTGCCAACGTTTGGGAGGTATTAGGAAGAAGATGGTCTTTGTTAATACTAAAGAATTTTTGCACAAACGAAGTAATTCGGTTCAATGGATTTAAAAAACTATTGCCAGGGATAAGCAGTACTGTTTTGGCTGATAGGTTATTGGAGCTTGAACGTGAAGGTCTTGTTTCTAAAAAGATTTACCCAGAAATTCCACCAAAGGTTGAATATCGTTTAACACTTCGAGCAAAAGAACTAAGAGTAATATTCAAAGAATTAGGAACATGGGTTAGCCGGTGGAAAGTACCCAGGATTACAACCAAAACAAAAGCTAGAGCTGGTGCCAGAACAGCTGGTTAGAGCAGGGGACAGTATTTTATAACGCCTATTACTGGACCCACACAAGTATACATTTAACTTCTTTTTTATGTTTAACGGGTTGAACGGCGCCGTCCCTAGAATTATTTGTGTAGTCTTTGTATACACGTCATACATATTGTTTAAATTATGGGTAATGGCTTGTATTCATTTGTTTATCCTCTTAAAGCTTCAGTTGTTGCATGGTCATACCTATCTACCTTCTTGTTTGGACACCGGTACTGATCTTTATTTTGGAATTCCATCTGCGAGCCCAATTCCCTAATGAGCTTACAACGATCCCAAGTTCTTTCGCAGGAGAGGTTAGACTGTGTTCTACTCTTGGCCAACTCCATATTTAGTTGACCAACAGTCATATTCCATGCGGAGATGCAATGTCTTATGCATGTATGTTTTCAGTCTCCATAGAATGGAGAACACTCATTCTAGTGGTAAACAAAATCCTATCTTATCATGACCTTACGAATGCCATAGAATTAGATTATAAACCTGAATTCATCATTGAAATGGAGGAAGATATGAATGGAACAGATTCGAAGAGATCTAGATACCATAAGCAATAATGGCTTTTTGTGGACAGATATTCAAAAGCCTACTAACGAGAATACGAGTCTGCTGGCTAAGAATTATAATTTTCATGAACTAAATGTAGAAGACTGTCTCTCCAAGACCCAAATTCCTAAGGTAGATAGATATGAGGATCATGTGTTCATTATACTTCATGTTCCAACTACTGGAGAAAAAGAGAAGACCTTGCCTACATTCAGTCAATTATCAATCTTCGCAGGAAGGAACTATCTTGTTACAATACATCACGGAGATCTTAAACCCCTTGATGACATATTTCAACTTTGTAAGCAAAGCGATGAGCAGCGCCAGGCCCTGATGGGTAAGTCACCTGGCTATTTACTTCACAGTATAATTGATGCACTAGTGGACGATCTTTTACATCTATTAAAGAAGATAATAGGCAACCTAGATGATCTAGAGGAATCAGTATTTAGTGACCGGAAATCAGATGTCAAAACTATTTCGCTTCTAAGAAGGGAGATAACTAGTCTTAGGCGTATTGTTGTCCGACTTAGAAGAACCATGTCTGAGGTAACCAAAGACATACAAAAGTTCGCGGAAGAAGACCTTACGCCATATTTTGCTGATGTAGAGGATCACATCGAAAAGATATTTGAGGAGTTAGAAGAATCAAAAGAGATCGTGGATATCTACAAGGATACGGACTTTATGTTGAGCACGGAAAAGTCAAATAAAATTCTGGCAATCCTCACAATTATCTTTACTCTTTCTATTCCAACTAGTACAATTGCTACTTTCTATGGAATGAATATTAATCTGCCAGGTAGTATTGCCCATCCATGGACATTTTTAGGTGAATATACGACTATGATGTTGATATTGCTAGCGTCCATAATCTCGGGTTTGTACATGCTTTGGTATTTCAGTCACCTTGGATGGATAGAGATACCTTGGAGACGACAATAGAGGTTCTTATCAAAGAAATAATCAGATCATCACCAAGTACAAGGATCAGGGCTATTCGAAGGCCAATTGAAGAAGATAGCATGCATGTGTGATATATTATGTGTCTATTAAGATAGGCGAGGCTCCTTGATCCTGACGTATTAGAGATGATCTTTCAGTAAATCGAATTCATGCCAGAGCATGTCGCCTACATTCAGCAGCAGGGTGGATAAATTTTATTGATTCATGTTACTCGCTTGTATGTGTGAATGAGAGTGACAATTGGATATCGATAAACAGCCAAAAGCAGCGTTTTCTAATGGATGTCTAGCACTATTGTACCAATATCTTAGAATAGATCAGCAAGTGTCTATCTCTCAATGCCGCAGCATCCTTAATCCCGATGTTAACTAAATGTTCCCAATTCCTGGCCTAGTAGCATTCCAGAATATGCAAAATTATTGTTCATTATTGCGTCAGTATACTTTGAAAACATGGATTTATCAATGCAAGATCCATGCTGCGGAAAGACCATATTCGGTGAGAGTTTCATTAGTCGTTTGGTTGTGTTTCTTACCGGTTCTTCGCTACCAAAGATTCCAACCTCTCTGTAAGCAGCAATCATTGCTTCTGATAAGTCCTCTGACAGAACTGGTTTATTTGCCCCTGGTTGAAGAAATAAATCTGATGGGAAAAGCGACTTTGTTGTGTCCTCAAAGATCATCATGCTATCCCAATGATGCACATGAGGAGTCATAATGAATCTAAGAATTCTTTTACCTGTCTTCAACACTTCATTATCCCAAAAAGAAATGTGGTCTGTTGGAACATTATACCAACCCATCAAATTTAATTTTGAGCTCAGGTCGCTACAAATCAACTTTGTTTTCGGAGATAAGAAATGCCATTCCGCCCCACTCATCACTTTCAAAATGCAGGAATGCTACATATGCTACCATTACCTACAGGTATAGCTTTCTGGTATGGATGAATTCCATTTATAATAACAGAAACCACACATTGGCTAGTAGCGTTGGCTGGTATGGATGTGCCAGTTAGGTTAAGAATGCTACCAGCTGGTATTTTTTGGCCTTTAGTCGGTGAAAGTATTTTTAGATAGGCATACGCTAAATTACTAGCACCGACAAAACCAGCGGCGAAAATACTACATGCTATGGTTAGAACTAATAGTCTTATTGCTATTTTAGTTGTGATCTCTCTCATGTTTATAACCAATCTCTTAGTAATAGTAAGAAACTATAAGAATTCCTCACTTTGAGAGAGTCCAATAAGGGAGTAATATTGGCCTAACCTCATCATAAGGAAATGCAAAGATAGTCGCACCGTAGCCGAGACTCACAAGGCACTGCTTTGAACCATCTATCTTATTATTCAATCGACATTGACATTACGTATCTAGATGAGCTTGAAAGGCGAATTAGAAAGTTCATGGTGATGATTAAGTCTTAGACTAATATCTAAGAGAGTGTTACTCCCTTAAAGGGAGTCCAATAAGTGAGTAATTGATAAAACAGTCCTCAAAGTCGGCAATTTTACAGGATCAGTAGATAAGAAAAGCCTATAATATGCGGAGAGATAGCGAGAAAAATACAATGACTTCAACCATAATTGAT
>CAKOFP010000342.1 GCA_933226995.1 Candidatus Nitrosopolaris rasttigaisensis
AGAGCAGTTCGTATCAACAACCAGCTGACAGTCAACGCGATTAATGCAGCAGCGGAAAACTTTCGAACCCTTAATCGAACAATTGAGTCCGTGACAGAATTTAACACCAGCGCCGCAAAGGCTTGGAATTCATTCCTCGCAGTTCAACAACAACAGTTCCTCCACAAACAATAATTTTTTTTGTTTTCATTTTTCTTTGTTTAAATGTTTATAGCATATATTGTTTGATTTATCCTAAAATATGGAATGGAAAATATCCTTCTTTTCATATTTGCATATTTTGAAAGTTGCTTTGTTATTTATACGGTACAACTTTGTCTGGTGAAGGGTTTGAGGGCAGCCTTTTTACGGACAGTGCAATATCGCTGCTTCGTCGGAAGAAATGGTAAACACTTATCTACATCTGGGATTACCAGCATGATTCTTACCGTCTTGAGGTTTCATCAGCACTATAATGAATTGAAAGAACTACGAATTCGATCTTCCTAAGCTTGTACATTATGCCAAACATTTTTCCACGCAGACCGTACTTTTGGTCAAGAAGTTGACTAGCGTGTTGTGATTCATAATCGTTAGCGACCTGGATCGTACCATCAATCCATTGGCCTTTCGGCCGCCCTCTAATATTACACGGCATCATGCGCGCATGCGGATTGTTACGCACACGTTTCACTTTGCCTGAATTCTTATCTGTCCTAACATAGATTACCCCGTTGTCCTGAACAAACCAAACTGGCGTATGTACTGCTTGGCCACTTTTCTTGTAGGTTTCAAGATTAATGTACTTTTGATTCAAAAATTGCGCTAGCGCGTCTCTACTCAATTCTATTTCTCTTTTGTATGTCCTGCTGCTTTCTAATATGGTATCGCTTTTCATAATCCTTTTCTCTTTGTGAAATGAAGATGTTCGTTATTGAAGGAAAAGATTCATCTCAGATGGTTCATATGATTGAAGCCATCACCTGTTGTACTGAATTGAATAATTTGCAGTATTTTACTCTATTAGTGCAAATTTATTCATTAGCGTCTACTTGTAGAACCCAAAATTATTGATCGGCCTTATCCTTTACTATTAGCTGCCATTGCAGCCCAAAGGATAAGGCCACAGAAATTGGTGGTTGGCTTTCTGTATTACTATATTGCTATTTCAAACAAATAAAGTTAGTTTGTTCTAATACTTTGATTATTTAGTATATTGTTGTACAGTATGCCATCCATTAATCTGACATAATTTTTATGCTATCTAACTCTAATGACAAGATCTCGAGTCGTCCCATCAAGATATTCTAATTTTTCGAGTATAGCTTAAGGATAATTAAGTCACTATTAAGAATTTACCTTCATACATTAATCAGTAGTTTCGTTGCGGAATATGCATAGGCTGACAACACCATCCTACAAATCATGTATTTGCCGAAAAGGTGACAGATTCTTGATACTTAATGCATGAGTTACGGATTATTTATGTTTAATTCTTCATGATTTTATTGGGCTGAACTAAAAAGCGTCGTATGCAACATAGCCAGTTCTTCATTGTTAAGAAAATTATAAGGTAGTAACATCATCTAATTTTTTCAAAAGATCCGTCCTTGTGTTTTCTATAAGTGCCATCATTTCACTTTTCGCTTTGGGAAATTTCCATTCGTAGGTTGGACCAGAGGTGGTATGCTGAAGATACTGAGAGTAATCTTGACACAATAAAGGACAGCCAACAAATGCACCAAGATATTTTGAGAACCATATGTGGCTCACTGGAGATGTCAAAACTAGTAAAGGAAAGTCGATACAATGAACGTGTTTTAAGTACGTCAAGCCAAAGTATAACTTAGTTATAAGCAGAATAGACGTTCACAAATTTTCTTAACCATGTATCAGTTTATTCAATTCATCGTCATACCCGATTTTATATCCATCACTATATTGCTTTGTCTTATCCTGAGCTGTCAATGGATTATCATTAAGTTCGATATGATTCTTAAAATCGCTATCAGCTTGATTTTGTCCCTCACTTTGTCCCATACAAAAATGTTGTTGATCCAAAACATTATGAATATCACCGCCCAATTGTACGCACGCGGAATTATTGTTGTTGGTACTCGTCTGCGTTTTAATGCTTGCCCTTGAAGCATCATCCCACCCCCGACAAAATTCTTTACTATGACCACTAGGACAACTATTTCCAGGATTCTTGTGGCCATCGGTGTATCCTATGCTATAACACGATGGCCAACCTGGCTGATCGCAACGTGCTGGATCTGCGTAGACATAACCGGAAGACAATACTGCCCAAAATAATCCAACTAATGTCAATATTATCGGGATTGCTACAGCAATAGGATGAACATTAGGTTTGTTTTGCAGTTTATATCTCACATTATATATATTCTCAATGGTTACAACTAAACATTTTAAAACTATTTTCTTTATATTTCATAATTCATTTAGATAGTGACGTTTTGCCTAATATCATAGAATAATCGAACCATCGAATTCATTTGTTTTCTTTACACCTACATCCAATAACTCTAATTCATTTATCCACAGGGGTGTTCTCATCGCCATAATAGGTCTG
>CAKOFP010000343.1 GCA_933226995.1 Candidatus Nitrosopolaris rasttigaisensis
ATTTGTATTCACAGATTGCGACTAGTTAACTAATGAAAAATTACCTCCATGGGTGATTTTTCGTTTATCAAACCACAAAAATAATCTCGTTTCTTATTTTTTGATTTGCTTGTTAAAGAAATAGCAGATATGGAGTAATATCACGAAGCTTTACGCGTAGTCATGAGCCAGTTTGATATTTGGGAGTAACAGGATCTAAATGTAGTAGTATGTTTATACTACTTGACGTGACTAACCTCGATAAATGCTAGTCAATTAATGCCCGATCCTTCTATATACTATCAGGAGTAAAGAAAAAAATAAAGAATGACAACAATAGTTGGTATCAAAACAAAGGAAGGCGTTGTACTCGGCTCAGATAGACGAGCTAGTAAAGGCTTCTTTATAGGTTCAAAGATAACACAAAAAATAACAAAAATAGATGATACTTTAGCAGTAGCAATAGCTGGGCAGTTATCTGATGCTGAATATATGATTAAGGTTGCAAAAGCTGAGAGAAGACTAATGGAACTTAGAAGAGGCTTCCAACTCACAGTGAAGGAATCTGCAAGGCTAATAGCAAATCTAGCGTATTCTGGTCTTAAGAACTATCAGCCATATTTCGTAGAATTATTGGTGGCAGGCGTAGACCAAAATGGCGGACATGTATTGGCAGCAGATATGAGTGGTGCAATAACCGATGAAGACTTTGCATCTTCCGGTTCTGGTTCTCCAATTGCATATGGTGTTCTCGAAAGCGTTTACACTAAGGACATAAGTAATGAACAAGCAAAACAAATTGCCACTAAAGCTGTTGCAGCAGCAATGGAACGAGACCCTGGATCAGGAAACGGTATAGACGTACTAGTGATTCCAAACTTGTTAATGGTCACAGAGGAGAAGAAGGGGGTGAGTCATTAGAAATGGCAGAAAGTGGTGCAACTGCGAGATATCCTTACTATTATGGTCCTGAGGGTAGATTAGTATTAGTAGATAGTGCGTTAGAAGCAGTAAACAGAGGTTCAACTACAATCGGAATTAAAACTCCAGCCTTTGCCTTGATTTCTAGTCACATCAAACCTACCAAGCCCTTAGTAGAACCTGCTGAAAAAATATTTACAATTGACGGACATATAGGGGCGACAGGTTCAGGGTACATAGGTGATATATTGCAACTAATTGATGAGATAAGACTTGCAGCACAAAAACATAGACTCACCTATGAAAGCCCCATCGATGTGAATACACTTGCAAAACATCTCAGTTCATACTTGCACAACTATACCATCTATGCCGTTAGACCTCAAGCGGCCTCGATAATAATCGCGGGAATAGATCAGACTGGAGTTCAGCTATATCAAGTAGATCCAAGTGGAACATTCTTTCGAGGAGCAGGTTTTGCAATAGGTCAGTATTCAGATATTGCTCTTGACGTGATGCAGAGAGAGTATAGCGTAGACATGAGTATGGAGCAAGCTATACAGTTGAGTAATAAGACAATAGAAAAAGCATTGGGAGAAAGACCACTGGTCGAAACAGGAATCATTACAGCTAAAGACGGTTCCTTCAAGAAGTTGGTGAATAATTAATCTAGTTCTCACAGGGAATACGTGAAAAGACTTGACTAGCAGTATCTGCCTGGTAAGGCTCGATAGACAAAACGCCTCTATAGGTACGACGAATTAGAGTATAAACACAGGTGACCAGCGAAAATGCGGGTTAAGATTATTGGCTAGTGAAAGTGGGTCATAGTGTGATGGATTAGGGTGATGGGCTCGGCTTAAGATTGGAGATTCAAATTATGTCTGTCTAGTGGAGGAATTTATCTATATGGGAAGCGACCCACCTAGTTTTTGGTGCTATTTTGAGACCTACTCACAACGAAAAATTCTTGTCAAAAGTGTGCCTATATAGTGCCGCATAAAGTTCCATCCTTTTTTAGAATTTTGCAGAAGAACACAACGGTGAATCAGGTGTGTTTGTTATATCTTATAAGGATGAAGGGTGTAAACAATTGTAGGTCGATATAATAGGACTGACGATAGTCATGGTGGTCATTTATGAAATATAGGAAGAACAGATCAAGGCATAATAGTTTGGAATGTATTATCCGGCGTGATTATTTAAGCAATAAGAAGCAATGCACAAGAAAGGATGGAATTTTACTGATTCAGGATACTACGATATTGGGGTATGGGGGTGGCCTGCGTAACTGTTGGGAAGGATACAAGATAGCAAAGTCATAGGGGATACGAGGATATGGAATATTATGCAAAAGGCATAAAGAAATTCCAGGGGGAATTGAAAACATCTGTATCAGAATTCCTTCAATTTGGTCCGTTAGGTCGAAATTATTACTGTTACAAACAAGGATCTCAATAACACTCATTAATCAGTGCAGAAGGGACACTCTCGGAGTTTGTTATAATGCATCTTTATATTCTAGCCGAAGTAAACAGGTGAAAGAAACCTATGACATCCGCCACTTCAATAGGATATCCCCCCGGGCCTCACTCAATTTTACCTAACAAATTATTGCGTGGATTTATGCATGACCCCATCAAGACCTTGATGGATATTGCACGTACCTACGGAGATATCTGCCATTTTAAATTTGGAAGACAACATATCTATCTCTTGAATAATCCGCATTACATTGAAGATGTATTAATTAGAAACTATAAAAATTTTATAAAGAGTAGAGGACTACAAGTATCCAAGCGTCTTTTAGGCGAGGGATTAGTGACTAGTGAGGGAGAGTACCACGATCGTCAAAGGCGATTAATTCAACCTACATTTCATCCCAATCGCATAAAGGGATACGGAAACATCATGACCAGCTATGCAGTACGTATGTGTCAGCGATGGGAGGATGGAATTACGTTGGATATACATAAGGAAATGATGCATGTAACGTTAGAAATTATTAGTAAGGCTGTCTTAGGTTCGGATGTTAAACCAGAAGATGACGAAGTTGGTATTGCATTGCAAACTTGCATGGAATACTTTACTCGCCTTCAAATGCCTTTTGGCGAGCTGATTGAAAAAATACCTATCCTACCTATTAACAAAGGTTATCAAATTGCAAAAAGGAAATTAGATTCGATAGTATATAGTATGATTAAGGAGCACAGGGATAAGGAGAGTAAGGGTATATACCATGAGGAGGACTTACTATATACGTTACTACAAGCTCAAGATGCTGAAGCTGGAATTGGAAGAATGAATGATTCACAATTAAAAGATGAAGTAATGACAATTTTTCTGGCAGGTCATGAAACGACATCCAATGCACTCACATGGACATTTTATCTCTTGTCGCAGAATCCAACTGCAGAGGCTCGCCTCTGTGCTGAACTCTGTTCAGTACTTGGTGATAAAGATGCCGAAAGAATTCCAACTGTTGATGATATACCAAAGTTGGAATATACTGAAAAGGTGTTTAGAGAATCAATGAGGCTTTATCCACCAGCCTGGACTATAGGCCGCCAAGCTATAAATGATTACAAGGTTGACAAATATGTGATACCTGCTGGCTCTATCATTTTAATGAGTCAATACGTGATGCATCATGATTCTCGCTACTTTTCTGACCCAGATCTCTTTTATCCAGATCGTTGGACCAAAGAAGCAAAGTTGCAACTCCCTAGATTTAGCTATTTCCCATTTGGAGGAGGTATCAGAGGCTGCGTAGGTGAGCCGTTTGCATGGATGGAAGGAATTCTTCTAATAGCTACAGTATGCCAGCAGTGGAAGATGCATCATGACCCAGACCATAAAGTTGGATTAAAACCACTTATTACATTACGTCCAAAATATGGAATGCGTATGAATTTAGAGCACAGAAAATAAGAAAATTACTAGCTATTCGAAATGAAGGAATTGTTCTACCCGTTAAGCGAAATTATTTCGGAGGAATTGCTAACAAATCATAATTACCATAATAGTTGCTACCAATCTGAAGTTAAGTTATTTCCGGGTATTGCAATAACTTCACTAATTCAAATAAAGAGGAAAATTACATTCTTCAAAAAGATAGCAAATTCTATCAAAGTCAGAGTATAATGTCGTTATGTCATACCCTTTCAACAAACCAGGTTCTCCGTTCCGACGAGTTGCAAGGTTATCCAATATCTTGTACATCTAAATGCCAAACACTGTCACCCGAAAACGAAAGGAAAGATTGTCCGACATAAAATAACAACATGGCACGTGTTCCATATAGAGTATAGTGCTCCGTGAATACCTAATAGCAACTATGTTTCTCGATATCTATTTCATCGCATTATGTGCCAAGTATTAGATGAAATTCTACTATCGTCTTAATTCACTCTTGATTTTGCAAGTACGTGAAGATTCTGTCATGTTATATAGAATCATATCAAACTAACTACAATGTGTCATACTTATTTCAGCTGGATAACTGAAATCCACTTCCTGAGCGGGATGTGTTTCTTTGTGCAGTTTGTGCAATCAAAAAAAAGCTCTATTGATAGGTAAGAGCTTTTAGGACAATTTCGTGCCTATCGGATAAGATAATTCTGACTAGCAGAACATAGCACCCTCACATAATATTGGATAAACCAATTACAAACAACAAATTGTTTGATATGACACTATCAGAGTAGGTTTATAATATCATTACTGCGGCACTTATCACGGTTGTCCATAAACCATCTTTATGTCCTTCTGCAGATTGTGTAAAATTATGTGTCTTGTAAATTTTTCCTGAAAGCTTCCATTGTTCTTCTCTTTGATCCCACGTAAGGGTAGGATCGTCAGGTAAAACGATTATTGTAGCAAGCATCTCCATTGCCATGTCTTCAGCATAATCGCCAGCCTTCTGAGCTGTTTCACCAGTTGAATGGTGTTCTGATAGATATCCA
>CAKOFP010000344.1 GCA_933226995.1 Candidatus Nitrosopolaris rasttigaisensis
AAATTAGGTATCTTTCATATTTAATTTGAATCATAGGTAATATGAAAAGCCTTACTAATTATCAGTAACGTTAATACGTCAAAGACAGTATGTTAATAATAGATATGCATGAGTACCTGCGGGATACACTCGTATACAGGTATAGAGAATGTAAATCTTGTACGAATAGAACTGAATTTACATGCATAAAGTGTGGCTTTTGCTGGAGCTGTCATTGGAAAATGGAACAGGCGGAAAAATTTGAATTATATGATAAACCACTCATCACAGACACATCTGTCCCTTCATTTAAGAATTATTCACAATCAATTGTGGCTGAAGAGAAAAGACTACAGAAACAGCAAGAGTCGCTGGAGAAACTAAGTCCTCCAACAACGAAGGTAATTGACGTTTTTGGTGAAGAGGCAGAACCAATTTGTGACTACCTTAGATGTCATCACAAGCTTTCAGTACACGGCCTTGGAACTCGTGTATGTCAATGTAGGCATCCCCGGAACATCGCGATCGGAGCATAGAAAATACATACTACTACAAAAGAAAGTCTAGCTATTCTCTTTTCACAGGCATATAGTGTGGTATATTAGCGATTGTCGCAGGATGTGATATTTTATATTCCTAACTTGATGCAAGCAACTTTGAGGTCTGTTATATGTGCGATAGTCATGGTATAGTTTTCGACACTCAAACTAGCGAGACAGTGTGTAGTTCTTGTGGCATCGTTCTACATAATAGTAAGGAGTCATTCGACCCTGAATGGAGAAAATACGCAGAAGACGCCCAAGCCTTAGTAGAAGATCCATGGGCAAAAGCAGATGAGTTAGCAAGCAGCATTGGTTTGGGCTCAAAGACTCATTTCTTCTCGACCACTATTTTTGGAATATTGTCTTTTTCAACCTAGCCAGTTTCCTTATTTACAGCCGTGTGGTGAACAAATGCAACAATCATTTGTTGCATTTGTTCTTTTTGTATTTTTTCATATTTGATATCATGTATTAGTACTCCTTTTTGTCTAGCAAACATATTTATTTTGTCTTCTAGTTTTAAGTCTTCTTTTTCGTTTTTAGTTGCAGTTTGGTTTGGTTTACGTATTCATGAAATATTTTTACTATCATTTCTCAACATTTTCATGAATTTATTGAGATATGTCCAATTATACCTTTGCATACTTAAAACTAATTTTACTATTTCCATTATACAAGTCATGTAACAGAATGATGAAAGATTATCTACGACATTTGGATCGATATTGTGGAATTAGGATATTTTTGCTAGAGGAAGAGTATATGTATTTGCAGTTTTATTGAATACAGCCGTATATCAATTTCCATATTCTGCTGCAGCGATGATGGCTTTAATTGATCCGATAAAAACTGCCAAATTTATACAGGTAAAAGCAAGCATAGAAAAAGTACTCTTTGTGCCGGCCGTGAAATCCCGAGTTCAGTTACCTCAATCCAAAAAATGCGCTTCGGGGTCTTAATTAACAACTTCGCTTTGATGTATGCTCGAATCTTCCTTCTCCACTGAATGTTATGATTGCTAATTTCTTCAATTTTGAACTTTTCACTAGAACCTATCGAGTATAGTACATACTTTATTCGATATTTTCCTAGCTAATACTTATTTACAAGTCTTAAGTATGTTTAGGAAGTTATTGCTAGATCTTACAAAGCTACACCCAATGCTTTCATCAGTGTAAGCGTTGTGGAATGCTCTATGAATGTGAAAGAAGTAGGTGCGGAATGCCATTCCAATATGATGGTTGCTCGTTATGTTCTGAAGAGGTATTTTTGATTGGAAATTGTTATTTGCATAGCTTCCCTCCGGTGCCAAAAGAGATAGGATCGAATCGGAGGTTTATGGCGAATTTTTATCAACAGAATTATCCAGAGTATGAAGCATAACAATATTTTATCATAAGTAAAACCTCGAAGAAACCAAAATGCAAAGGTCTTCAAGCAAAGAGGATAACATTAATCCAGATCTCTTTCTATGTGAGTACCACTTTAATAAAAATAGAAATGACATTCCAGGATTGAAAACCAAACGACGCTTATCACTTGTATGGTAATAACAAAAGAAAGACGGTCATAAAAACGATTGAAAAAAATTAATCATGAATATGTCATGGGTATTAATGCGGGGTAATAACCACATGACTTTACTGGATATCAAGAAAATGCAGCCCTGGATAGCCCTATATAAGAAGCATTTGGGAAAGTGTGCTTGTTAAAAACAGAAATAACACCTTCCTTAAATGTATTCAATATCATCATCACTATCCTCGAATTGGCTTAGGCACAATAACGTTATTTTTGGTCACCAATCTCTATCTAACACCAAACCATTTTTGATGAAAGTCAATGAACATTGGTCATCTTGTATTCCAATGATTTATTGGTGGAGTCAATGGCGGTGATATTGATGCATTGTTAGTAGGAATATTGACAGAGTTCGAACCTCTGTTCGGGTTATTCGAAGGCACAGTTACAGCTGTGGATGGTGACTTCATAATCTTAGTCGGCGGTGGAGCAACGAAGGTGGAACCTGGCTTATCGAGGATATTTACGAAGGCGGTGCCCATCTGTCCCAAGTTATCTGTAACATTTAGTTGAAATCGCAGGAGTGTATCTGCAGTAACGTTAGGAGCAATGAACTCCCATACCGGTGTGTTGACTCCGCTTAAAGTACTCGGAGCGCTTGTCGGAATCTGCATCCAGGAATATGATAGAATTATTCCGTTAGGCGCTCTGCTGTTTGACCCATTGAGAATTACGGTCGACCCCGCAGTAACAACTTGATCGGGCCCAGCGTTAGCAATGGGTGGAAGTTGTGAAGATTGATGGTTATTGTTAAAGCTCGAGGTTGTGGATAGTGCTGATGAGGGGTTCTTTAAAGAAGACGATGGTGACGCAAAGACGAACGGCGTAGAGCCGTTGCTGTGTAGTTCCTGCCTTATTGTGGTATTGTTGACTGCTGCCAACGTAATTTTAAAACCTAAAGTTTTTGTTAACTGAGCATGAACTGGATTGCTATAGGTCGTAAACAAAAGGATCATAGAAAATGAGAGCAACATTAATAATTCAAGCTTCAATTATGACAGGCATTGGAGATTTGACTATAAAATATATGTGTTTGAATGATTTTGGTCTGGTGTAAATTATCTGCACGTCGACTAGTTAAAACATAATTTTGTATTCAAATATTTTTCGAAGACTTGAGACCAAAGTCGTAAGAGAAAAAAAGCGTTTTCCGACTTTTAATCAAAAACAAGAAACTATTAGAATTGGTTAGAACGTGGACTCGACTCATACCAACCAATAGAACGGCTGATGTACTACAACAGCCTAGTAGTACTATTTTGACTAATCAAATTGCAGTATATTCCGGGATTTTATATTCTAGCATATTTCTACAGAGGAAAATGGACACAATAAACATTAAGGTAGATTTAAAAAAGCCATATTCTGAACGGCGAGATATTGCTTCTAACGAGAGGAATTTCTTAATATGTAGCTCATGTTTCTGGTGCGCATCATACCCTAATAATATGCATAGTTTTGTTGACGTATGTCCTTCGTGCAAGGATGAGAAAGTAGAGTCGATGCCAATATCTTTTGATGAAACATACAAATTCGATTATGATGCAGGGCGTGGAGTTATACTGGAGTTTGGAAGAATTAGATGATATTTGATACTAATCTCACTCTAACATCTGGGGAAGCGTTTAATATTATATTGATCTTTCGTTTCTAATAGGTTGAATTGACGGGTTCGAATAAAGCACATTTGCGTGCTTTTAACTAACACGTTCAATAGTTGCAGACTTTATCTGTTTTTCCAGTTTGGCTCTAAATCCTTTGTAATCTTCATCTACGTCCATAGCTGCCGTTAATATTTTGTTATTGCTTCGATTTGAGGATTGCAGAAACATCTTTGTATCTTTTGGCAGGCAGTGTCCTCCTATTCCCTCTCTTGGTTCTAAAATGTTGACATTCCATTTGGAATTTAGAGCATCTCGTAATTCTGAAAAGTTTATGTTATTTGCTTGACAGTATAGATAGAGATCTTCAGCAAATGCTATTTGCAAATACCTGTGGGCGTTTTCAACTATTTTTGTTGTTTCAGCAATTTCTACTTCTGATACTGGATGCATAGGAATACCCAAACTCTTCTGTTTGTTCTTGTTCTCATTGCCGTTGTTGTCATCGTAATTATTATTGTTACCATCAATGCTATTAGAAGTGATAGGATTGGTGATGGCAGTACTAGTATTAGTAATATCATTATTTCTAACATCATAAAATTGCATACCTGTCTTGAGACAACAATTACATACTCCTCCTATTACACGCAATTGATTTACACCATGCACCTTTTCTTCTAAAGCATACCATCTATGTGGAGCATGAACTACATGTAATCTATGGCTTAACATTTCAAATACTTTCTTCGATGTCCCCTTGGGAATGGTACTTTCTATTGATACAAGTGCTCCGTCTTTTGCCTCTCGTGAAATCTTTTCAACAATTGACAGCAGCCCGTCTATTTGCGGGGAAAACATATCATCGGGCTTATGAGTAGATAAACATAAAATGTAAACATCAAATTCGCCAAAGTTAGTAGCTTTCTTTACTGCTGCCGTCTTCTCTGCACGCTCTATGGCTTGATGACTTATATCATAGCCATAAGTATCAAATCCTTTTTCGGTAACATATCTTGCCACAGGTAAACCTAACTGTCCTAGTCCAATTATCAAGACTTTGTTGAATTGAGTGTTGGTATTGTATTTGTATTTGGTACATAGCTCGTCATCAGTTGAATTGACAATACTATCCGAAAATGTCGCTCGCGGAGACAGAATGTTTGAGCATATTCGCTCTTGATTGCTGCCATTTGTTGAGGATAATTTCATGCTTGAAAGGAAATATACTTGGTAATTAATAAAGTTAACTGACTGGTCAGTTATGTTTATTAATAAGTGTTGCCCATATTATTCGAGAAAGATTGGGGATAATTGGTGCAACTATATCGATAATGAAAATAGAAATACCACAGGCAAAATATTTCAAGTATCTCTAAAGGTAAGACAAACCAAGAAGGAGGAAAAAACAATAGAAATGTGTCCGAAGGTTACTACAGAATACAAAACAGAAATCAAAGAAAGAATAATTCAGTCAGCGATTGAATGTTTTTCCAAATATGGATTGGATAGGACTAGGATGGAAGACATAGCTCAGACAGCAGACCTCAGCAAGGGTACGTTGTATCTTTATTTCAAAAGTAAAGAAGACTTGTTTTATGTTATTTGCGAAAATAATCTGAAAGTACTAAAAGAGCAATTATCTCAGATATTCGCTACAACAAAAGAAGATCTAGTATCTAATGCAGAACAGTTCAATGAAAACTTTCATAAAGTAGAAAAAAGAGAAAATGAAAAGGTATTTTGTGAAATAATAGCTGAATCCGCCCGAAATCCTAATCTACAAAAGGTATTGTACGCACAAAGAATAAAAACAATCAATGTTGTCAAAGAATATCTAGATCGTCAGATGGAAAAGGGATTCTTTAGAAAGGATACAGACACAGAAGCTATAGCGTCAGGATTTGTAGCTCTATACGATGGATTAATAGCAAGTGAATTTTTAGGTGTAAGTGAGAATCATAGTAAAAAGTCATGGAGAAAAACAGTTAGAGCTATAATCGCAGGTATAGGTTAACTTCAGTAGATAAATACTGGAAGTTGTTTCTGCTATCATAGATTCCGTCAGAGAACTTATTCACTTTGCAATTGAATGCAAATAATGCCATATAGGTGATATATAGCAAGTAATACATCAGACAAGTAAGGTATAGTTACAATGACACGCACAGAAAAAACGACAACATCAAAAAGGATAACAAAAGAAGAAAAAAAACTATTACAGAAGAAAACTAATCGAGAAAGGTTAACTCTAGCAATAGGTACACTTGAAAACATTCAGACTAATTATTCTTATAAAGTCAATAGAAATTCGAAAAGGCTCATACATGAATTACTCGATCTGTTGAAACATGAAGATCAAAATATTAGTTTGTCTATCAGAGCGGCAAACGCTATTAGTGTATTAGACAGCATGAGTCAAGATAGAAGAATCGAATCACATATTAGAACAATGCTGTGGCAGGTCGTCTCAAATCTTGAAGGAATAAGAGAATAATATTTCATGACGAATCCAAAATCGCAGTTCGATTCTACTTGCATGGTTCTGCAACTTTTTTCATGTTTTACCGGTATTTTTTAGTGCTACACAATGATCATAAGCTTGTTTAATCAATTGCTTTGTGCTCTCAACATGGTCTTTTGTTTCTAATGTACTTGAAACCCATCCAAGCTGTGGCGCATAATGATGTTCAAGGGCCTTTCCTGTACCCAGCGCTTCTTCTTGCTTCGACTTTGGGAGTCTAATATCTATATGTCGTGCTCCATGAAAATGGGCAAAATTTCTAAAGCCGTAGAAGTAAGCCTCTTGGCTCATAGGGTCTGGTTTGCGTTCTGCGGCGGGTAATGATTTTACGAAACTTCTAATCTCTTCTTGCAGATCTTTGATTCCCAGGCCCCGGGGTCTCGATATCGTACATCTTTTTCATCTAACAATTTTAGCTCCCACACCTGTTCTTGAAGACTTTGCCACCAAGACCATATTGCAGATTTTATCTCATCTGGTGCTTCCCCTGGAGTAAAATGTCCTGCGCCTTTTATGATAATCGATCTGCTTAGTGGAAAAAATTGTTCGAACCGGGTCATGAATCCAGCCTCGAATGTGGGGTCTGCGTCACCGAATATAAGGAGTACTGGAAGAACTCTGAGATGTGCTAGTCCTTGTTTCACCTCAGTTAAGTAACCATCACTACGACCAATACTTCTAAATAGATTGTGAATGGAATGCCTCCTGTATAGTTTAGCGAATGGGCCTCGGTACGCTGCCTTCTCCTCTTGTGATAGACTCCTACGTTTAATTCCCTTCAAGAAGCTACGAAGTAGGAGATTTGTGTCAACGATTACAGAACCGAAGGGAGAACCTATTATCTTGACCATTCGTTCTAGCTTCGGATAGTTATACTCTTTCAAAGGCCAGCCGAAAGTGTCTGCTATTATCAGTGCGCGGACTCGTTCAGGTTGTTTGCCTGCCACACCCAGACCAATTGGGCCTCCGATATCATGAACCATCATGGTTACTTCATTCAACTCTAACGCTTGAATGAGTAGGCTGACGATCTCTGAATGCTCCTTTAAAGTATGGATGAAGCCATCTGATGCCTTAGAGAGGCCAAACCCAGGATAATCCAAAGCTATGCAGCGGAAGTTATCTTGTAGGTTCTTGATCATATTGCGATAAATAAACGACCAGGTAGGAATAGAATGGAGAAAGAGGAGCACAGGTCCACTTCCTTCATCAATATAATGTACTTGCGATCCGGCTAATTCAATATAGCGGCTTTTAAATGGGTAAAGACTCTCACTAATCCAGTCTGGACGTTTAGTGTAATTCGCATTAAGCTGTTCATCCCTTGTCAGCTTTTGTTTTGGTATATCTTTGTTCATCTTTACAAGGCCTCGATACCTTTCAGTCCACGGTTATTTGCCCGACCTCGATGATATAGCCGTCAGGGTCACGCATGTAGCAGCGAATCTCGAAACCATGGTCCTTTGGCTCGGTGAGAAATTCGGCCCCTCTCTTTCGCCACTCCTCGTAACAGGACCGAATGTCCGCCACACGAATATTCATGAAGCTGCTGAACTCATTCGGGTTCTGAGGTGTGTGGAGAGTCACAGTTGGTTTATCGTCAGTTGGGCCGCCACCTAAGTTTAAAATCAACCAGCTGTTAGCAATTTGGATGATAGTGGGTTCGCCTTCGCGGACAACGTTCCCTCCGAGAATTCGAAGATAAAACTCTGAAGATCGTTTTACATCCGCTACAGTCAGGAAGTGTGTGAGGATAAAACCTTCTTTGGGAGGGTATTGATAGTCTCCTCTTTTGATCGTGGTCACGTCTTCTTCTTTCTTGGCGTTAGTAGTATCATGATTCAAGGTTGTCATACCATTTTGATGTCTCCAAACCAATAGTATGCGGATTATCTTCTTGTAAGAAATGGATTCCCTCTCCAATATTAACTGTTTTCAAATTGCTTAGTTTTTCTAGACACCAGGGATTTCATTTGGCCATCTCCATACAGGTTTTCTATATTCTGGCTTTGTAAATGGTTCTCTGTAATGTCTCATCTCTTGTTCAGTAAGTTGTCTAACAGTTCCACTCTTCCCAAGTATCTCTTCAACAAAAAAGTTTTGATTTACAATCATATCCCATCCAACATCGGGGGTTCTAAAGGCCTGAAAGATTTTCCTACCCTCAGCAGGGAACATATCCCAGCTTCCAATAGGCAGTAAAATGGCCTCCATGAATACAATTCCTTTAATATTATTCTCGTTTCTCATTGCATAATGAAATCCTAATCCGGAACCCCAATCGTGTATGACAAGAGTTATGTCCTCTAGGTTCATCTTCTCAATGAATCCTTCTATATATTTCACATGGTCAAAGAACTTATATTCAATATCTGGTTTGTCAGATTTGCCCATACCAATCATGTCAGGAGCAATGCATCTTCCTTTGCTTGTTAGATATGGAATTATGTTTCTCCATAGATATGAGGAAG
>CAKOFP010000345.1 GCA_933226995.1 Candidatus Nitrosopolaris rasttigaisensis
CCATATACCCGAACTGAAGGAGAGGACTAGAATCAAACTACAAAAACAGGATGACCTTGTAGAATTGGGGAGGAAAGAAGGATTATCGCCCAAGTTCGTATATCATGAACTGCGTAAAGAAGAGTCAAACTGCCTTATATGCAACAAACAAATCGTGGGAAGGAATCATAAGTTTCTTTGTCCTGAATGCAACGATAGAGAGCAAAGACAGGAACATAAGGAAAGTTCAGAACAGAAGAAGAAAGCATTAACTCCAATAGAACGTTACGTTGACAAAATTAGGATTGATGACGAAACTCCTGAATATCAGTCTACATTTAAACAAGTCAAGGAACACCAGAATGAAAGACATGCACGACACGTAGCATCCATTTTTGGAGCAATAGAAAAACTTACACCTTCCACAAAACCAGCAAACATGACTAACAAGGAATGGCAGAGAGAAAAACAGAGAAATAATCTAAGGGAAGAAGAGCAAGGGGTTAAGTCATGGGCGCAAATTGAAAGAAATCACAAATTTGAATGGAAAAATAGTCCTTGGTGGATAATGGATTACACCCTTAAGGATATAGGTTGTAGGTGTTCCGCCGACGAGCTAAGAGCAGGTGAATGTTGTAAGACATGTAAAGTCCTAATAAAAGTTCATGAATATTTGCTTGACAAATTCAAGGATGCTTCCCAAGGTAGGAGTACAATAATTTGAGTATATTATCATCACATACGGAGATGCAAATGAAGTGATAGAACGATGACCCTTAATGTCGATAACTGGTTCGTCAGAAATCTATTAGCACTAAAAACTATCGTACGAATAATTTTTGGGATATTCTGGGCGGTAGACGGAGCACTAAAATTCGCAGCAGGATTTGTAGATTCTTTCTCGACCGTGATAAAGCATGCTGCGTCAGGTCAGCCATCATGGCTAGCAGGATGGTTTTCATTCTGGGCTTCAATAACGTCTTCAAATCCCTCATTCTATGTGTACTCCATAGGAATTATTGAACTTGCTCTTGCCTTCGGTATTATCTTTGGATTCCTGCGCAAGCTTTCATACACAGTTAGCTTGCTTCTGAGCTTGATCATATGGTCTGTTCCCGAAGGTTTCGGCGGACCATACGGCCCAGGCTCAACAGACATAGGAACTGGTATGGTATATGCCATCGTCTCCTTTATGTTGCTAGTCATGAATGCTGCCTTCGGACCATCAAGATATAGTTTAGATTTCATTATTGAGAGAAAATGGCCAAGGTGGAAGAAGATAGCTGAAATAAAGAGATCATGAGCACTAGATTCCACTACTAATATAGGAAGGAGCACGATAATTTGAGAATGACTATCAAAACCAAACGTGTCTACGATAAACCTGAGGAAGACGCGGGTATCGTGTAGTAGTAATGAGAAATCGTCCAAGATTTCTTAAGAAATATAGTTACAACCCTTGGATGCAGGAATTATCTCCTAGTGCTCCATTGCTAAAGTCTTATCTAACTAGAATGATTGATTGGGATACGTTCACATCTGGTTATCATAAAGAGATGAAGAGCAACCCAGTTAGTCAACAAGCTATACATGCGTTACACTATTATGTCATGAGAAGGATGGAGAAAATTGTCATAGATACTTACTAAAGAATTTGATTGATCTAGAATGACTATTATTGATAATAAAGGTATCATTAACGTTAAAGCATTTGTAGAAAGTATAGAAGACGATGAAAACACAATATTCATACTTAGCAATAACGGCAACTACTATCATATAGCGTATAAACAATTGATGCAAGGTGTTCTTAAAGATAGAAAAGAAGTGACGCATCATTAACATCGTCGATAAAATATAGAATAGATAGCCTTCTAGGAGGTTATGGATATTATTCTAAATCTACAAACTAATTATCTACCAAGTCGGTGATATCGAGAAACTCATCCCATTCTATATTATCCTGCCAATCAGAATATTCATGACAATATTTTCCATTATAGATTGTTGCTTCTTGCAGATCAATGAATCGGTAACATATTTTACACCTTTTAAAAATCATCAGCTTTTCTCCATAGTCTTCTTATGTAAATCACAAAGCTTAACCGAGTTTACCTTGTTTTAATATCTTACCTGACTGAAGATTCTCAATCGTAATGATTTTGCAGGAAGCACATTTGAAATTAGTAATAGACTGCATTATACGCTGGTTATTTCGACCAGCCTTGGTGTGTCATTTCCTAATTTCTTTCATTACTTGTTCTAAATACGTCTTTATCTCCTCTTCTGAAAGAGAAGATTCAACTGCCACCTAGCTATTGCTAACTCGTGGTAAGCTAAACCCAAAGACAGCTCCTTTTCCCCTCTGATTATTTTCGCCCCATATTTTTCCACCATGTGCTTCCACGATATTCTTGGAAATGAACAGCCCTAATCCGGTACCTTTGTTTGACTTGGTAGTAAATTTTGTAAACAATCTGGGCAGAATTTCAGGATCTATACCACTACCAGTATCCTTTACAATAACTCTCATAGAACCATCTTTTTCCATTTCCTTATAGATGTGGATAGTACCTGTCTTTGTGAAATTCATTGCATTACTCAACAGATTCGAAATAACTTGGGTTATCCTGTTTCTGTCTGCTTCTATAAAAGTGCGACCATCTTGTTCCTCTCCTCCTTTTCTATTAGAATCGTATAAAATTCTGAGGTCCTGTTTATTATCAATCTGATTTTCAATATCTTGTATTGCATCGAGGATTACATCATCTAAATCGAGAGTTTCCTTATTCAGGCTTAATGATCGACTTTCTATTCTGTTAATGTCCAAAATGTTCTCGGTAAGTGTCTTCAGTCTTTTTGCGTTCCTAATGATAACGGCTAGTAGTTCCTCTTGTTCATTGGCGTTTATTTTCCCCTTCCTGGAGCGAATTACTTCAGTCAATCCGAGTATTGGTTGTATGGGCGCCCTTAACTCATGAGCTGCCACATTGATAAAGTCTCTGTGCAATTTGTCCTCGATTTTTAGCTGTTCATAAAGTCTGTTCACCTTTTCATTCAATTCTACCTGTTTCCACAGACTCTCGAATATAGCCACATATGATAACACAGTTGATTTGCTACTTGAGTAAGTTGCCTCGTAGGTAGAATCTCTCTGATCATCTTTGAGTTCTACCGCTAAAGAGAATACTCTGTCGACTACCAATATTGTCATCTTGGTCTGCAATGATTCTTCAATGTATCTAAAGTCGATATTCAGTTGTTCCTTCAACTCAGGAGATGTAGCTTTTATTTGGTCATCGAGAGGAGTTAAAATTCTGATATTCAGATCTCGCTTTGTTGTGGCCGGCGTTGTAGTTTTTGTGAGTGTATCTTTTAATAATTGAACTCCTCCAATGTGTTCTTGCCTGTGAAATGCATTAGATGTAGAAAATATTATCAGGATTTCATGTCGAGCTGTTCTTACTATTTCTGATGCAATTTTGCGTATTTCGCCAAGGTCCTGAATAACCTGTATAATATCTGGTTTAACTCTTCCTTTTTCAATCTCAATTTCTCTAATTTCCGCTTCCTTTGGAATTGCTCTATCCCAAAAAGGGTCCGAAATAAATTGTTCCTGTGCAAGAAATCCTTTAAATTCATCGCCATACACACTCTTGAACCTTTTAAACATATTGAGGCAATCCTGTGTATCGAACGTATAAGAGGTTCCGCCAATTACTTCCTGGATCCTGGTCGATTCTCCTTGTCCTGGCGCGCTCTTGCCACACAGCGCACATTTACTGTGAATTTCCTTGTCTTCTACATCATCCATGTTATTGGAAGGATTCATTTCCTGCGACCATTGCTTCTTCTTATTGAGTTACTTTTCGTTGTTCTTAACGGTTTACCTGATTGCGAGAGGCAGCAGCTTGAGAAAGCTTTCCTAATGATGCGTGCTCTTGTAGTCTCTGGTGGTCGAGAGCTCGCTAATCAAACTTATCTAATACAACAACGACTTACAAAACATCATTACCGAGATTGAAACAGCCCCTCGAGTGAATAATAGGATGGATCTACATCATTGAAAAGCTTGCCAAAAATCAACTCTAAGGCGGAGAAGTCAACTTTGAAAAACAAGTAAGTTGACTGCGACCCGGGCAACAGGTGGTAAGCCCATTCTTCACAGATCTAGCGGCAACAGAGATTCGCGCGCTCATTGGAAACTTATCTCGATAGCCGTGAGCCTTTCAAAAAATAACTTCTTTCTGATTATGGTTCTTCTTTTTAATTTCATTTGAACCAGAAATTCATCTATTTTCGTATCGTTGGACAAACTTGAGATTATTATCAACAAT
The DNA here is from genome assembly GCA_933226995.1 of Candidatus Nitrosopolaris rasttigaisensis. GTDB lineage: Archaea > Thermoproteota > Nitrososphaeria > Nitrososphaerales > Nitrososphaeraceae > Nitrosopolaris > Nitrosopolaris rasttigaisensis. Next base: position 4,317 of record CAKOFP010000345.1, read on the forward strand.
TTACCATTATCGGCTAGAACTGAAATAGCAGATTTTACGAAATTTAATGTTGTTTCTATACCGTTAGAATTCCCATGTATTGCAGAATCCTTCCTTTCATTATCTTCGAGTGGGAG
>CAKOFP010000346.1 GCA_933226995.1 Candidatus Nitrosopolaris rasttigaisensis
AAGTTACAATCACTTGCCAATAAAAGTAAAGCACGGTTCTGAATCAATGGGTGTGTACATGAACAATACGGACTATTACCAGGCGAATAAATCGCTAGTTCTCAGTTCTCACGGCTAAGTGCACAGGATTGGAACCTAAACTTATATTCAAGAACCTATAGATTCAGATGGTCTACAATCAACAGCATCAATTAGCAGTAGCAAATTAGTTTCTGACTAACGCAGAAATGGCAATCTGAGATTATTCTAACAATGAATAGACTAGTAACTTTACTCATATCGATTGCAGTGGTATCTTCGCTTCTCTCGAGTGGTACACTTGCATCAGTAAAGGCTGCGACGGCTGTGGATTCAACGCCATCAACAAATACAAAAACGCCCATAAAGCACGTTGTTGTTCTTTTCCAAGAAAATGTATCCTTTGATCACTACTTTGGTACATACCCTAATGCTACAAACCCGCCTGGGGAACCAAAATTCACTGCTGCTCCAAATACCCCCTCAGCTAACGGACCAAATGCTGCGCTTCTAAGTAACAATCCTAATGGGAACTACTCTATGAATCCAGTCAGATTAGATAGATCTCAAGCCATAACCTGTGACATGAACCATGAATATACTGCTGAACAACAAGCTTATCATGGAGGACTTGTCGATAAATTCGTTGAGTTTACCGGACCAACCGATAAAGGATGTACTGACGTGGCGCATAAGAAGTGGGTGATGGGCTACTATGATGGAAATACAGCTACAGGACTTTGGAATTATGCACAACATTTTGCAATGAGTGATAACTCCTTTGGAACAACCTTTGGTCCGTCGACTCCTGCATCCTTCAACCTCATATCAGGTACCACAGTAGGTGGACTTCCACGAAATCAATTTAATGACGATGGTACTCCGACTGGTATCGTAAATGGTACTGTAGTTGGAGATGCAAATCCTAAGGTTGATGATTGTTCAGGCAAAGGCCTTCGTATGCAAATGACAGGAAAGAACATAGGAGACGTTCTTAATGCGAAGGGTATTACATGGGGATGGTTCCAAGGTGGATTCAAACCTACAAACACAACAACAGATGGGAGGGCTGTTTGCGGAGCTTCACACAAGAACATAAATGGCACTGCAGTGGTAGACTATATCCCTCACCATGCAGCATTCATGTATTATAACTCTACATCGAACCCCCATCATCTTCCTCCAACATCAGTTTCTATGATTGGTCATACAGACAAAGCAAACCATCAATATGACTTGACTGATTTCTGGGCAGCTGCTCAGGGCGGTGATATGCCTGCATTAGTTACTTAAAAGCGCCAGCGTACCAGAATGGTCATCCAGGATATTCAGATCCAATAGATGAACAGAACTACCTAGTTAACACTATCAACCGCTTGCAGAGCCTACCTGAGTGGAATAGTACAGCAGTCATAGTTGCTTATGACGATTCAGATGGATGGTATGACCATGCAATGCCTCCAATTGTAAGTCAATCTAACGGTATTTACGATAGACTTCTTGGATCTGTAGGTCTGTGTGGCCATGCTCCTACTGGCGAGCACAGGACCGTTGTGGATACGGTCCACGTGTACCTATGCTGGTAATCTCTCCATATGCAAAGACAAACTTCGTCGACCATAGCATAACTGATCAATCATCGATCCTTCGGTTCATCGAAGACAATTGGGGCTTGGGACGAATGGGAAACCAATCGTTTGATATCAAAGCTGGTCCGATCATCAATATGTTCGATTTTAGTAGTAGCGGACATCGAGCCGGAAACCTACTATTAAATCCTACCACTGGAATGCAAAATGCTACTGGACTGAAGTAACGCCAACCTCTTCTCTTTTTTTCCGTCGTAAATACTATTTTGTGAATGATATTGCATGCACGTATAGTTGGAGAGGAAGGAAGGCCCATAACGAGTCTTTTTTATTACATTGATACAATTATTTTCCACGCGTATGAGAACATAATTCTCTTCACCTTCGTAGTTAAAATTATGAATGTGCGTAACCTGCATAACTATAACATAGGCTAAACTAATTTTTCTCTGGTTATTACAATTGTGGGCTTACCGGTATTTTACATCCTCGAGAAGGTATCATCACAACGTGGAGGTTGTATTTCAAGAGTCTAATTCTGCCGTGCTAGCGTTTCTCCCTTTCTTGCTATTGTGAAACACTTGCAGCATTGATCTGAGTTAGTGATCCTGTGCTTTTTATATGAAATTTATTCGTTGTGTCCAAGTGCGAGATGTTCCCCAGCGTGGCACACTGGACAATCTTTGTCTTTCCCTCGTTCCAAGTCTCAAACGACTCCTCAATTTCTGCAAATCCGTATATTTTTTATCATGCTAACAGAGTGTGGTTGCTTACTTAAGTAGACACGCAATTCATAATACACTACCAGTGATATATGGGATCCAATTCTAACGACGCGGATTTAGAAAACACTCATTCTCAACAACATTAGAATGATCAAACTTATTATTGATCGGCTCCATAATATATTATGGGAGCGGTATTCAGGTCTAAAGAATTCCCAAGTGGTCGACGGAAAATGGTGGAAGAAGCGATAAAAGATCTCAGTCC
>CAKOFP010000347.1 GCA_933226995.1 Candidatus Nitrosopolaris rasttigaisensis
ACCTTAAACACACTTCTTGTTGTATTCATATGCGATATTAGTTCAACTAGAAACTCCACAACACTAGTCTTATTTTGATACTTTATAGAATTATTTGAATCATTGTCATTACCATCTGAAGAAGCCATATCTATAGAGTTCTGTGATCTAACGCCTCTTAAAATACTTGGCTAACCATGTTCCTCATCTCACAAGAATCACTTTTTTTTTCTAGGAAACATTTGCTCGTATGGCTCCAAAATTCTTATGCAAAAGTCTTTTCCTTTTTCTGTAACACTATAATTTACTATTTTCTTATTGCCCCATGCCTCTTCTCTTATATTAAAAATTCCTTTTTGTTCCATGTCTCCTAGTATTTCTTTATGCTTCGCAAGGTTAAGTCCAGTGTAGCTCAATAGAGTAGTCTGGTTAAGCTCACCGTACTCGGTAAGCTTCAACACGATATCCTTTCTAATGTAAATACGGTCCCTGTATTCATGCGACAATTTTATTGCGTCATTGCTAATTAGCTTAGTAAGTAATATGGCAGACCTTAAACGTTTTAAGCATCTCTAGAGGACGCTTGGAACCTTCCAATGGAGCCAGGTCAAGGGCGCAAGATGATATAGCTTATCGCTAGTTTGCAAATTTCGCCTGAAAGACACAGGAAGTAAGTTATGCTTCGCTTGAACAATTTCTAGTTTCATTTAACTATGTATGTCTATCGTAGGTAGCTGATAGAACGATTCTGCATAATGCAGAGAAACTGAAAGTGACCTCATCTTAAGGAGAAAAGACTGAACGCCAAAACAGTTACAATTTTTACTATAACAGTGATTGTGGTATTACTTTCTTATACAATAATAACGACAAGTCTAACATTTGCTGCAGACAATAAATATCAGCAGCCAGGACAACATATCACAACAAGCAGAGGTAAGATAGCGAATGGCGACTGTATCGGTGATACATCTGTAACCATTCGAGGTCTTCCAGGACAGACGGCGCCAAGTTCTCCTACAAATAATAACTTTCATTGTCGATTCTCAATATCAATCCCGGGAATTGGTACGGGTACTGCGATACCGGGGTTCGATGTGGTGCGCGATTCCTATGAGTTAATAATCACCGGTCTTCCAGGGGAAACACATTCAGGGATTGTAACTTTTGACTCATTTGGTCCCGAACCAAGTTCGTCAAAAATCGACGTCCCCGGTATAGGTACGGGTACTGCGATAATAGAGCAAAACTTGGCGAATTAATTATCTCGAATTGATGGAACTGGATCTCGCATTATAAGTTATTCCTTTAGGGTATCACCACAAGGAACAGGATTATAGTTGCGTCGGGTACCTTTGTTTCTTACACTCCTGTATGACGTAAGATAACTGGCGCGATGATATTAACTTCAATAATAGAACGGGAACAGGTGGAAGAATTCGACCTTGACTTGACCGATTTTCAGATTTTGGATTCCGATCAGCATAGTGTCAAGCTGAGATCATAATATAACGGGGGAATCAGAATAAGAAATGATTCAGTTAAGCACTATATATTCTCAAAATCCATATCCCTTCCAGCTGATTATCTTGGATTTAATTCAATGCATATGATCATATTATTCCATTTTATCGCGATGATGTAAAATCAGTAGATCGCCTCCTTTTTCCTCCAGGATCTCCAATTCCACCAACAACAGAAGAGAATCTAACCATACCAAACGATGAATGTGAACTGGTGTCCGATGCAATTTATAAATATAAAGAGAGCTTTGTAGACGTATTGGTAAATAGCTATACAGAGATGGTCGCGGAAATTTAGTTGACAGTTTATAATTTGAAGTTGATAAACACCTGACTAGACGTAGTAAGAGTATATACATTGACTTGACAGATAGTATAGTATATACAGAGAATATCTTGGTTAATATTTAGATATCCTCGGAAATGTTCCCTCGCTTTTGTGGTCATTATGGTGCGCTGATACCAAAAGAGGAACCTGAAGTAAAGGGATGATAATTAAAAGCGAGAGATTAAAACGTGCGATCCTTGCTGCTTTGGCTGACACCGAATTACAGAAGATTTTGGATGCAGTCATGTATCAGTCTAAATCAGTTAATCAAATTATACGCGAAACCAATGTTTCCCACACTACTGCTTATAGAAAGATGAGATGGCTCGTTGAAGAGAAGTTGCTTATAGTTGATAAAATTGAAATAACTGAGGACGGGAAGAAATCTAGTTTGTTTCGCACAGTACTAAAATCATTTAATGTTAGATATGAATACAATAATGTAGTTATCGAGGCTGAACAGAATGTAGACACTGTAAGAAAAATTACAGAAAAGTTCTTTTCATTAGATGAGTGAGATGGCCCAAATACATAATAGTCAAAAAAGGAAAATAAGAAGTGGCTAAGCCGCCACCATCATACTAAAAAAGACCATAGAAAAACGTGTATTCCTGAGAAAGAGTAACGTTGGACTTCATACTGCAACCGTGTTTTTTACGATCATGATCCTTTGTTTAGCCATGCCAAAATAAATGATTCCAAGAATACTAATTCGGTAACAGAAAGCGCTAATAAAATTTAGT
>CAKOFP010000348.1 GCA_933226995.1 Candidatus Nitrosopolaris rasttigaisensis
GTGTCAGATCAAGGCAGCGAGCTCGCCTGCGGGGACATCTCTTACTCTTTGCAAGAGACGGCATTTTCGATGATTACTGAAGCAGTCGAGCGAGCGCTTTCGTTTACATCAAAAAGTCAATTTTTGATCGTAGGAGGAGTAGCAGCGAATAAAAGATTAATAGGAATGCTCAAAACTGCGTGTAGAAGACAATCCACCAAATTTTATCACTGCCCTGCCGAATTTGCTGGAGATAACGGAGCACAGATCGCCTGGGCCGGTATGCTCCAATATATGGCTACGAGAAAAAATATCGAAATTGAAGACGCATTGGTATACCAATCATGGCGCATCGACGAAGTAGAGGTGGCCTGGACTAGATGATCAGATGGAACTCTTATGAGCTTTTATCTGTTCCTCGATAGCCTTCGCCCACTTGCGATTGCTATAGACGCCAAACTTGTATACCGCACCATTCGTAACAAGAACAAGCTTGGTTGCAATGAATCCTTCAGTTTTTACTGAGATTATTTCGTCGAGAGGAATATCCAGCACAGCTTCTTCAGTTTTTTTTGAAAGTGTTAACAAGGTTCCCTTTGTCGTCTCAAATATAATCCGTTGGTTAGTTAGCATGAGTATCCCGTTCTTCAAATTATCTTCTGCACAGTCCTCATCAAGTATTCTCTTCTCGCCAGCTCTAGGCTCAACAGGACTCATGTTTTTATGCTCTATGCCGTCGCTATATTACTATTGCAGCATGTAGAAAAAAAACTTTAATCAAAAAGGGTGCAGAGGCTAACATTTACATCACGAATTGGTATGGAAAAAAAGCAATAACGAAAGTTAGAGCGGTAAAGTCGTACCGCCATAAATCCCTTGATACAGAAATCCGTAGGCGCCGAACCTTTCACGAAGCCCATATGCTATCAGCCGCAAAGACTGCTGGGGTCCTCTCTCCATTTGTATATTTCATAGACCCGGCGGCATGCGAAATAGTAATGGAGTTCATATCAGGAAAAAATGCTAAAGACATAATGAACGCTGGCCTGTCACGACAGATGGGAAAATACGCGGGATTTCTTCATTCGAAGAACATTGTGCACGGAGATCTCACCACCTCCAATTTTATCGTCGGCAACAGAGTGGTACTCGTAGATTTTGGATTATCCTTTTACTCAACACGTCTTGAAGACAAAGCAGTAGATGTGAGGTTGATAAAGGAAATTTATAGCAGTGCGCACTTTGCCTTGTTTGAATCTCTTTTCGAAAACTTCTTGACTGGTTATTCGGATATAATGAGTGAAAGGGGAACGAGAAAGGTCTTGGAAAAAGTTTCGGATATTGAAGGACGTGGCAGATATGCGCCTCACGTAGACGAGCCGAACAAATCTAAACACATGCTCTAAACGAAAAACCAATCTAGACAGAATTTGATAAGTCTGTCTAGATTCGCGAATTCCAGTCAGAAATAGTGCCTCCGATTCTCATTTATGGCTTCTTGCGACTTTGCAATCTCTTTCTCCTGATCAGAAGAGGCGTGTAATTTTCCGAGAGATTCCTTCTCTAGATGCTGCTTCCTATCTTCGTCAGTGGTAAAAATAGCCCCGCATACAAAACATTGAAAATCCGATGCGATAGTTGGAGTGCTCGTTTTAAGGTGACTACGATTATCTTCGGTTGACAATATATAAGGTACGACTCATTGGATATAAAATTTTATCATTTGTCCGCATTGCATTTCATTGGCCACCTCTGATTTCCTTCATGTCTACACCCTGTCACTTTGAACTTTTTATTTCGGCTTTCATATTTGTAAAATAATGTGTTCGCTGTATTTCCTGAGCACCAATACTAATAAGTACATTGAAATCCATCCGATCCTGTATAAGTACAAAATAGCTGTTAAATTTTTGAATCTGAAGTTAACGGAAATTCAAGGAGAGTCCGTTAGCCAAATTGCAGCAGAAAAATCCAAAGATGCCTTTAAATTAATATCCAAACCAGTTATTGTTGAGGACGACGGGCTTTTAATTCATGGGTTAAATGGTTTCCCAGGCTCCTATTCGTCTTTTGTTTTTAAAACTATCGGCATTAGTGGAATTTTAAAACTGCTGTCCCATTCAAAAGATAGATCCGCCTCTTTTGTCTCAGTTTTTGTGTATTATGACGGCAATAAGCTCCGACGTTTTCTTGGTAAAACCGACGGCAAGATCTCTTCTAAAGTTGCCGGTCCAGGCTGGGGCTACGATCCGATTTTCATCCCAACCGGATCTGAATTGAGTTTTGGACAGTTAAAGGACAAAAAAATTAGACTTTCTCACCGCACAAAAGCAGTTACTGCCTTTGCAAAATGGTACACTCGTAGCTAACTTGGAGTCAGAATGCCTCAGCGTGGGCGTCATAACAAAGATTCGAAGTGGTATAACAATATCGACGCGAGTGGTCTCTCGTTCGCTATCTCCTACTAGTTAACCTTAGCTGCCGATGTTGTTATTTCTACTGCTATGATGCCAGCGACCGTCTCATATTTATGGGGGAAGATTCTTTACAAGAACTCTTACCCTGCCGATATCACTTCCGCCATGGCTATCAGTGACAGTCAGTGGAATGCAAGTGTAATTTCAGAAGCAACGTTAGGAACAGTAAAACTCCCAAACTGGCGGACTGGCTTCCCCTAAAGTAAATGCAGGGCTGCCACTGATTTGCGTCCAGTGGTAGCTTGTGGAATCTCCGTCCTGGTCGTTGCTCAAGTTAACGACTAAAGCGACGGTCGAATTAGCAAGCGATAGGGGGATAATTTTGAACCAGCGGTTGTGCTCCGTTATTTGCCTGTGAGGTAAGCCGTGAATTTATTGGGGAGTCAAAGCCTGTGGGATCGGTGGAATCAAAGGTGGTGGGATCGGTGGAATCAAAGGCCGCGGCGCTGTGCCATTGTTAGTAGGTATATTAACAATGTTCGAACCGCTATTCTGGTTAATCGGTGGGATATTTGCACTGGTGGATGGTGACTTAATAACCTGAGTCCGAATTGGAGCATTAAATGTCGAACCCGGTTTGTCGAGGATGTTTACGGTGTCGGTCCCTGTCTGTCCCAAGTTATCGGTAACGGTCAATCGAAATCGCAAGAGTGTATCTGCTGAAACGATAGGAGCAGTAAACTGCCACACCGGTGTGTTCACTCCACTTAAAGTAATTTTAGCGTTGGTCGGCATCTGATTCCAGGAATATGATAGAATTATGCCACTAGGCGCTGTGCTACCTGAGCCATTGAGAATCACCGTTGATCCTGAAGTAACAACTTGAGCGGACCCGGCGTTGGCAATGGGTGGACGTTGAAAAGACTGCGGGTTATTGTTGGATCTTGAAGGCTCAGACGGAAACGACGTCGTGCTTTTTAACGAAGACGAGGGTGATGCAAAAAAGAACGGCGCAGATATGTTGGAGTGTTGCTCCTGGTTTGTGACGGTAGTATTCGCTACTGATGCTGCTGCAGTCGAGGGCGGAATTGATACCCTGCCTACTGTACCGTTAGTTGATGTAGGAATTGATACTTTACCTAATGTACCGTTGGTTGATGTAGAGAATCCGGTACTGTTAGAAGCTGTGTTGTTAGAAGCTGTGTTGTTAGTCGTTGTTGTGGCTGTTTTCTCTAGATGGCGATTTGTAGTATGTGCTTCAGCAGAAACGGTGGCAAGGATACCACTTTTTCCAGTTGTCGCTGTGGCATGATGAGGATGATGTTTTTCAGATTGCGCCGTCGTCGAATTTGTATCGGACTGTGTCGCTGCCTGCTGCTGGGTCCCAACCAGTATACCTGTCTTCGCCAGTATACCGTTGACAGTAAGTGTGCTCGGTAATTGCCCCGTAGGCTGTGACGCCATAGATGTTGTCGTGACATTTTGTTTGGCCGGCGGAGGCGTTGCTTTTCCTGGTTCATTTTTGGTTTGGTTCGCGACAGTGGATTTGGATGTGTTAACAGCCGATTGTTTGGACGAAGAGGTCACTCCTGTTATGTTTACGCTATAAAATTTTGTGGCATTCATGGAATTATCATGACAAGATAGTTTAGCAGTGAGTTTGTTTGGGCCTTGCTTGATAATCGTATAGTGAGGTGTAAGGGTGTAATTCCACGAGGAATAATCAGCTACGCCCCCGTGGGCCGCCACTGCCTTTTGGTATGGCTTTACGTCATTAACAATAAGTGATACTTGACAACTCATTGTTGAATTATAAGCGGATGTACCCGTGATTGGAAAATTTTTAATGTCAACTGGAATTTGTTGTCCCTTAGCGGGCGAAGTGATTTTAATACCTATAGTTTTTGCTGACTGAGCATAAGTTGAATTGCCAGAAATGGTGAATAAAAGCAGAATAGCAAACGAGAGCGACAACAGTAATTTTTCCAGCTTCAATTATGCAAACGTCTCTAGAGATCTGACTATAAAAATATGGGTTTGAAAAATTTTGGCCAAGTGTAAACTATTTGAGCGTGGAGCGATTAAAACATAGATTGTAGCCCGCCTAAGTCTAAAAACAGTACGGCGCCGGGATTTCGGATACTGCAGGCTAACTCAAAGATGGCCTGCGTCTTGAGCAGAGAACCTTCCGCATTAAGATATTCACAAGCACCGATCAAGGTATACATACGAACTATCAAAGTCATGCCGGTCAGCAAACATATCGGCAATTGGGGGACATATTCACTGCTTATACTATTGCCGGAGTGGTTCTCCTTTCGTTGACGACTTTGTACAGATAAGGCGCTTCAAAGAGAGCCTCTGAATTCGGTCCTTTCTTCTGTCGATTTGATATACCGTATACCTGTCGTCTCCTTTCTTTGATGCAATTGACCGTATACCTGTTCCGATCCTCGCATCTCTTGATTGTTCCATTGTGGCCCTATCATAATCCTCTTTATTTTTTTGCAACGCTGTGGTCGTCTACCTAGTTAACTCCGCATCAAAGAAGCGTGGACCCCTCTACGCGTTAATCAAGTATTCCTTGATCCATCTGTCAGTGTAGCGCCTCAAGTTTTGTAGCACCACGATTCTCGATATTTCACTCTCATCCATGATTGAATAGCCTTGCAGCTTAGAACACATCTGCTCGGAAAAGGACCTAATTTCCTTCATTTCAAGCATATTCTCCGCCTCAAGTCGCTGTGTAGACATACCAATATGCATATAGGATTTCAATTCGATAAAGTGTGGGTTACCCTGCTGCATCATTTCGGCGAATTCGTCAACAAATTTCATAGCGTCATTATATTGTCTGATAATTGTCATTCGGAGTACTGTTCTTGTATTTGCAGTTGAGAGAAATCTTAGACTTTTCCACCATCTTTCCCATGCGTCTCGATGACGGGGACGGTTCACGAGGTAAAACATTTTCTTGTTCGAAGCATTCGTGGATAAATATATCTGAGTAGGGAGCGAATCCTCATCTGCCAGCCTCTGAAGCATTTCCGGCTCCTGACCATTGGTTACCAGAAAAATCGATTTAGTTGCAGGCAATCTTCTAAGGTATTTAATCAATTGAGGTAGTTTGGGATACATTGTAGGTTCCCCGGACAACGATATTGCATAATGTGCAGGAAAAAGCGACTCGTCGAGCTTTTTCCTGTCATTTTTTTCATGACCGTAAAACCCGTTGATCAATTTTTTCCGTTCAGCCATTAAATGTTCAACAATAACATCGGGTTCGTCAACCAATTCCGGCGGCATTTGAAGTGTATCGTAGAATTCAGTCGGACGCCAACAATACACGCATCGATTCTCACAATTCATGGCAGTAGGAGTCATTTCCATGCATCTGTGGGTCGAGATGCCGTAGAATTTGTGCTTATAACAGTTACCTGCATTTGCAAAAGATTTTTTCGTCCAGTGACATAACTCGACTGCCGAATGGTTGTATACCCCGTATTTTGCCTTTTGCAGCCTCGATTTCACCGCGGGACTAATTTGTATGAGGTTATCTTGAGTCAGGTGTGAAACGTGTTCGTCCGAGCAGCTCATCTAATTTTCTTCAAAAGGAAATGAATTTAAAGCTTCCATTAGCACCACGACTATCTTGTTAGCTGGTTATTCAAAAGATAATTTTCCCACACTATTTTTGTAGTGTTGGAAGAAGGTTAGAGGAGCACTGAGAAGATTGACAGTTAGTACTCAAGAAATAATGAAAATCGGCCTTGATCTGGTAAACTGGAAAAAAATCCCTTCCGATAGCAGCATTCACGTACCTGGTAGAAATATCAAAAAAGTGTTGATTACAGTGGACGTCTCTGCAGCAGAGCTGATGTTGGCAAGGAGTCTCGGATGCGACGCAGTTATTGCACATCATCCAATAGGAATTTCTGCTCTGAGTTTTTCTAAAGTCTTTAGCAGACATGTCGATTTCATGGTCCAAATGGGCGTACCAAAACGTGAGGCCGGGTTAGCAGTACAAGAGCTGAAGAAGAAATTTGATTTAAGAGCTCATGCCAACATTTACAACGAAGTTGTGGATTCTGCGAAAATGTTGAAGATGCCACTTGTAAACATTCATCGACCCTGCGATGAATATATGCGAACTGAAATTCTCAACAAGCTAAATTCTGGAAGAACTAGATACGTTTCTGACATGATCCGTTCAGTCGAAGAGATTCCTGAATTCAGAAACGCATCAACCAAGATAAAACTCGTTCATGGAAACGTTAGAAATGAAACAGGTCGCTGGATTCTAGTCCTAGCTGCAGGAACCAATGGGGGATATCCCATCGCAAAATTGTACTACGAATATGGGATTTCTACTGTCAAATATCTACATATAGACCACAAGGATGCAGAAAAAATTCATGATGAAAAGTTAAAAGGGAATCTTGTTGTTTTGGGTCATCGCGCAGGGGATTCAATAGGATTAAATGCGCTAGCCGATAGGCTGGAAACATTAGATGTGGAAACTCTGAGACTCGGATTGGTTCCGCGTCTCATCTAAAATAGAAATATTTAGAATTGCATATTAAATTGCCCTTATGGAAAATGACGAATCCTCTAACAATTATATACAGTGATTTCGAAAGGAGCAGCTGTTGGCCTTCGTAGTATAGCCTGGTTAGTATAGGCGGCTGTGGACGAGTTGTCTTCGACGGATACCGCTCGAGGAGGGTTCAAATCCCTCCGAAGGCCCCTCTAGTGCTTCAAGTACATCCGCCTTTAATGTTCTCAATGGTTATCATGCAGATATCGCCATCGGCCTGCTAACGCTTCGCAGCACAGAATCGGTCATAGACTGTCGGGTCAACGAGAAGCCAGCCATAGTGATCCGCATCGTGGACGTAACGAATTTCCCTAAGATTTGGTTTCAGCTTTTTCGTTCTTAGTGACAAGAGGAACTCCGCTCGGGCCGTCATGCCAATTCTCTTCGACTGAGTAGTCAACTCTTCACCCCTGGGAAGCAAGACTCGATAGCTGAATTCGGGGGCATCATTCGTAACGGCGTACGTTTGCACCATTTTGTTGATGGCCTCGTGGATATCTGAAATTTCTTTTATTTCAATCGTCTCTAGGACAGGAAAATCTACGTAACAGGATTTAGTTGGCTTCAATCAGGCGAAAAATGTTAGCTCTGCAATAAAATTTTTGGGATCATAATGCCTTTTGCTATCGCGATAAGATAAAACTAAGGGAACCTTCTTTTGGATGACCAGAAGGTTCCTCTACCACCCTTTCTCCACTGGATATAGTCTAGGAGTATCTGCTTGTGATCAAATGCTAGTCGCGTGGAGTCTAAATCATTTAGCGGCACCCATTGAACTTCAATGGAGTCGTCGTTGGCCCCTGCAACGCCGTTGACGACTATTGCTACCCAAACCACAGTCAGCACATGTCCCCTTGGATCCCTATTTGGATCTGAATAAACCCCGAGTATTTCTATGGGCTCTATAGTTAACGATGTCTCCTCCCACATTTCACGTCTGGCCGCCTCCTCAACGAGTTCTCCTTCATTTACAAAACCACCCGGTAATGACAGATGATCCTTGAATGGATCATTTTTCCTCTTTATCAATAAGATATTGGATTCTTGCTGTAGGATAATATCGACTGTAGGCACTGGATTTCGATAGCTCTTCATCGGTTAGGGTGATTAGCCTAATCAAATAGATTAGACTACTGCTTCGAAAGCACGCGGCATATTCCATTCATTTATGACAACAATTCCGAATTCTTTGGTAAAGGAATGGAAAACCACAACCAGGTGAGAAATTAGAGTGGAATTGGATCTTAGTTAACAACAAAATGGTTATGACTATCAAAAAGGTGAATAATTGAAATCTCCAAAATACGAATCCAAGTTCCAGTATAATCGA
>CAKOFP010000349.1 GCA_933226995.1 Candidatus Nitrosopolaris rasttigaisensis
TCTCGGTTCTGTCTCCTCCACTGTCCTAAAATGAGGAAAATAGACTGAGGTCAGGTCATCAGCGGGTGCCGATTACTGCTTTCGTAATATTAGAAATACATGGGACAAACAAGTGATGGCGATTATTGCTTCACTATTGCGGGATTATTACTTCATTATAGTGAACCTTGCCTAGGCCTATTACTTTCTTGACTTAACAAGCACAAAGATTGCAACTGCGCCCATCATTCCGCCGAACACAAGCAAAACCTGAATGGGAAACCCTCCTGTAGCAGTAACTGTTCCTTGAGGAGCTTGTGTGGTGACCAAGGCAACCTCACCGCTGCTTGTTTTTTCCGTCCTAGAGAAACCAGGAATCTGAATCTGGGCACTGGGAGGAGGAGTCGATGCATGAACCCCGACTGGTTGGCCATTTATCGTTGCAGAAGCATCCTTAACTTGCTCAGTAAATGTGCCTTCTCTAAGGCTACTCTCGCCAAGAGCATACACTGAAACAGCTCTGGAACCTGTCGGTGCATTGAATAGGCCAGCGGAACCCGCAATACTTCCGGTAGGATCAAATAGGAAGTGCCAGCTGTCCATAGATTGGCCGATCGCTTGGAAGTTAAATAATGGTTCTTGCATGATAGCCACCGCCGGCGAATTTAACAGCTGTTGAGCCAATTGCGGATGTGTAACCTGAAGCAACCCGATCGGATAATTAACATTGACTTTCCCATACTTCGGAGTATCGACTATTAAGGGCTGATTAACTGATACACTCCTCCAGTCTAAATCAACGATTGCTCCTTGGCTTCCATTCGCCTGTAGAACATAGTTGGATAGAGATGGCTTAAGATCCACTTTGTAGGAGATCAGAAGTTGGCTAGGCTCACCTATAAGATCTCCTTCATATTGTAAAGTTGCATTGTTGAGTCGGACCGGGCTCTGCTTCTCAGTTGCAATATCTTGGTTGAATGTTGATATCAACTGACTCATTCCCCCAGCAGTTCCGTTAAGTGTGAATCTCACATGTTCTGCTTTACCGTTAAATTGTTGCGCTAACGCACTGCCCGGATCATAGTTCAAAGTAAGGAATCTTACTGCCGTAAGATCAGGTTGCGCACTATTGGCTTGAGGCGAAAGAAACGCTGTGAGTTGCACAGCGAATGCATGACTTATAAGACCTGTAACTAAAATTGTTGAGATAATGCAGGCTAGTAGAACTGCACTAATATTCACACAAGAAGTCTCATGGTATCCTGTTTATAATCTTTATTGATTGCCTGTTCCGTTTACCTTCCCAAACATCTTTGATTGCCAATACACATGATATTGTGGCTTTGCATAATCTTTGAATCCGAGTCTCCACATAACCTTCGGTTTTCCGCAATGTATCCGAAAATTATACATTATGTACTAAATCATTGCACGTTTGCCATGATCACCGTTCTCGCTGGGGGAACTGGTTCCATTAAGTTAATTCGTGGCCTAGCCTCGCAATTCAGCGATATAACAGTAGTTTCAAATGTCGCGGACAATATTTGGCTTTACGGCCTTTATATTTGCCCGGATATCGACACGGTGATTTATGGATTAGCTGACATACTTGATCTTAGACAAGGTTGGGGCATAAAAAATGATTCATTTGAATGTCTTCGTCAAATGGAGATGCTCGGTGAACAAACTTGGTTTAAGTTAGGAGACAAGGACCTTGCCATGCATCTCTTACGCACAAACATGCTGAAGAGTGGAAAAAGTCTGACCTATATTACAGAACGGATCAGAGACAAGTATGCGGTCTCATCAAGAATTATTCCTGCAACAGATGATCCGGTCGAGACAAAAGTCTTGACCAACAGGGGTGAGATGCACATCCAGGAATTCTGGGTAAAGCATCGGGGTCAACTACCAGTTGTAAGTATCAGGTATGAAGGTGCAGCGAGGGCCAGAATTAACCCAAAAGTGATCCAGGCTATTAGGCAGTCCAAGTTAATTGTTATAGCGCCTGCAAATCCCATATCTAGTATCGGCCCGATTCTTGCCATCAGGGGGTTCAAGAAAGCTCTTGTTGCAGTAAAAGAAAAAATCGTTGCAGTTTCACCGCTAATTGGGAACAGCGCAATAAGCGGACCCGCCGTAAAGTACATGGAAGCTGTGAAGTTGGATACATCTCCTTTTGGCGTAGCAGAACATTATTCCGAATTCGTAACCAAGTTTGTTATGTCTAAAAATGATGGAGATTCACGAAGTAGGATAGTAAGACTTGGCATGAAGGTCTACGAAACAGACATTCTGATGAAAACTTCTGATGATGAAAACAGGCTCGCATCTTATCTTCTTACACAAGTGAAGGCTGCCTAATTATGAAAATATTTGCTCTTGTACCGGTCAAGAAGTTCGAAGGTAGTAAGTCAAGACTAGGAGCAGTACTAAGTATCGATGAACGAATTAAATTGTCCGAGCTGTTACTTATTAATACAATTAGTGTACTAAATAACTCATCTTCAATAACAAATATAGTCGTTGTTTCAAGTGATGAGGGAGCAATGGAAATCGCAAGGAGAACCGACGCAAAATTTTTGAAAGAGACTAAAGATCATGGAGTGAATGCTGCGATCGCCCTAGCGGATGACTATAGTTCCGAAAACAGAGCACAGGCTACTATGGTAATTCCGGTGGATCTCCCACTCTTAACGGCTGCTGATGTTAATATGATGTGCAGGAATGCGAAATCACCTGAGCGATGTCTGGTCATTAGTCCTTCTATACGCTATGACGGATCCAACGCTCTTCTACGAAAGCCGTCACGATTGCTGAAGACGCATTACGACGAAGATAGCTTTAATGCGCATATAAGAGCAGCTACACAATTCGGAATTCCCATCAAAGTTTTTTTATCACCAAGGATTATGAAAGATCTTGATTCTATTGAAGATATTAAAATTCTTATGAATCAACAGGTAACAAATCCCCCTGTTGCTTACCTGAAGTCCAAGTTGAGAACTAGTCTGTTTGCATCAGATCCAACCACTAATTAAAATACGTACCTAGTGTTACTATCTTGTCCTTTTCCTTATAGGTGGGTCTGGACCTATTGAAAGCACGGCGCCGATCCACGACCATTAATATCTCCGGATCCGGCTAGACAATCATCTAAGTGCGTTTCATCCCATTCGATAGCTGTTGTAGCTATGGCAGGGCTCGCTCTCGATTGGAGATCAAGCCGCGGAACCTTTGGTTAAACAAATCTCTTACCCCACAACTAGTCTTCAAAAGTTATGACTGAACTACTGTGCAATCGATTTGTAAGCCTCCCAGAATTTATCACTAACGTAATGCAAATTGTCTATCACATATCCGTTTGACATAGAGGCAGCAATTTCGCTATCTTCAAGAGCTAGGCCTACAGCCAACCCCTTCTTGTAAGTCTGATCTTTGACAGTAACAATCCCATCTTTCTTGAAGTTGTCAAAACCTGTTATTCCGGGTCTCATCACTTTAGCTCCGTTGCAAACGAATTTGATGGCACCCATATCTACATAAACGGAAGGGAAGTGGTCTAGCAGATCAGGTTTGCCCAGAAATGGTAAGATCACAGATTCACGTGTTTGAATTGCGAAAAAATTCTCAGCCTGAAGCAAAAAATTGCCTTCTTCGACCTGATATACCTTGAAGGTCTTAATTTTTGGGATAACATCTTTGGGCCACTTTTCTCGAATTAGATCCATTAAGGCGGCACTCTCTGTTTTGGACAGCATAGATATTTTCAAATCTGTTGATCTAGAATGTGTGTAGATTTAAAAGTCATGTTCTGGTGAAAGTATTAAAGATATGATTCACTAATATCATAAGCGTTATTTAAGAGTCATTATTATCATTATTATTATCGATATTATTATTGGATGAGGTTAAGCATCTAGCTCCTTAGCTCGGTTATCGATGGGAATATATTCACAGCCCATGGGGCCGCAATATCTTCCGACATATAGGGCCATCGGGCGATAAAGAGCAGGCTTCGGAGCAGCTTCTGCAAACTTTTCTTCAATAACATGAGCGCACCAGCCGGAGATTCTTGAAATCGCGAATATTGGGGTATTAAGATCCATTGGGATACCCATGCTGTAGTATAAAGATGCGCTATATAGGTCGACATTTGGATAAATCGGCTGTTTATGGTGTTCAAGCATATACTTCTTGGTTGCTTTCTCAACACATTCTGTAATTTCGAACCACTTTGTACCCGTTTGATGAGCCACGATTCGAGACAGACTCGAGAGGACATCTGCTCTAGGGTCGGTCGTCTTGTATACTGCATGTCCCATTCCCATGACTCTTCCACCTCGTTCTAATTTATCTTCCACCCACTCTTCTGCCTTATTTGGGTCTCCTATTTCAAGTAGCATTTTCATAACCTGAATATTTGCACCACCATGTAGTTCACCAGACAAAGCACCAACTGCCCCGCCGATCGACGCATACATATGAGCTCTAGTGGAGGCTATTTCCCTGGCTGCGAAAGTGGATGCGTTGAAACTATGTTCGGCATGCAATATCAGACAGATGTCGAATATCTTAGATTCTTCCTCGTTAGGCTCTTTACCGCGCAACATATAGAGAAAACTCGCCGCGTGTGATCCTTCCTCTCTTGGATCGACAACCTGCAACCCTTTTCGAATCCGATCCCACGCCGCAACAATCGTCGGAATCTTCGACATGAGAACAACTGCTCTTTCGATATTAGCTTCCTTCAAATCATCATCCATGTTTATGTCGTAGTCAGGAAGCTCGGAAATAGATGACTGCAGCACATCCATAGGACGTGCTCGCGTAGGCCGAGTCATCAGAGTTTTGAGAATAGGTTCTGGCAGACTACGAGCTTGCCTAAGTCGACGAGAAAAATCTGCCAAGCTTCCTGTGCTTGGGAGCTCTCCAAACAAGAGCAGGTAGGCTGTTTCTTCAAAGGTGGAATGGCTTACCAGATCCAAAATATCATATCCGCGATAAATTAGCTTGCCGTTTTCGCCGTCTATGGAACTGATTTTTGTATCAGCAACCTCTATATTTCTCAAGCCGATATTTCTAGTATCCATATAGATGTAGTTCTACAAGTTTGTATTTAAATTAATGTTGTGAGCTATGCGTTGGAAGTTTACCTTTTTTGTTTTCATTTCTTTTCGAGACTTTTTATCAATTTAGATCATATGAATATTGAAAAACAAGCAAGAGCCAAAATTCCCAATATAATTAAATAATTATCACCCCGTTATGGGAACCATGCAACCATCTAAAGCTTCTAAAATCATTACCGATTTCATTGTTCGCGAGGTTAAAGAGCGCAAGTCTGAGGGCGTTGTTATCGGGCTTAGCGGTGGAGTCGACTCCTCAGTAGCCGCCGTATTGGCCGTCAAAGCTCTAGGGCCTTCTCGAGTGTTGGGGCTAATTTTGCCCGATTCCAAAACAATTCCTCATCCGCGCGAAAGAAAAGATGCTGCAGGTTTGGCGAAGCATTTGAAGATAAATTACAAGTTGATCGAAATCGGTTCTGCTAAAAACAACTTGATAAGACAACTCCCTTCAAACAAATTCGCCCAAGGGAATCTTGCAGTTAGGCTGAGAATGTGTATACTTTACTATTATGCGGCAATAAGAAAGCTAATTGTGATGGGAACCTCTGATAGAAGTGAATTAGAACTAGGATATTTTACTAAGTATGGCGATGGTGCCGCCGACATCCTTCCAATAGCAGGCTTGTATAAAACAGAGGTTAGGGAAATGGGAAGGCATATGCATATTCCACTTAACATATTGGAGAAAAAAAGCAGCCCCGGCTTATGGAAAGGACAAACAGCAGAAGCAGAGATAGGATTAACTTATGAAGAGATAGATGACATACTTAGAGATTTGAAAAGAAATAAATCTCATCTTACAAAATTCAGCGATGAAAAGGTACAAAAGGTTATTAAGCTCGTCGAAAAAAATAAACATAAGCAGTCTTTGCCTCCTGTCTGTGAGATATAATATTAATTAACCTGTAGACTCTTTGTAACAGGATCGTCAGTCAAGAATCATTAACTGGTCTTTGTTGTGTCTTTTGTCAACAGTTATTATACCTAAAATTGGGATTTTCATGGGGTTGCATGTATGCATGCATGCTATAGTTGAATCGGAGTCAAGCCCGTCTTTAGCTACTGCTTGGTATCCAGATCCTCTTTTCCTTTAAATCTAGACATTAGAAACGGCTGATCAAGCTGCATCAGATTGCTCGTTATTATAGAAATAATCAATCCCAAGAGGAAACCACCGATTATGTCGGTGAAATAATGTTGCATCAAGTATAATTTAGTAATGCTAATCAGCGCTGGGAAACACCATATTAATAAACTGCCGATTCGGGATTTTTTATTAATTTGAAAGCCGACGACAAAAGCGAGGGCAGTTGCGATTGCAACATGATTAGAAGGATACGAATCGCCACGTGCGAATGGTGCTACACTATCGTCTTCTAGTACAAAGTATTTAGGAAAAACCAAAGACGTTTGAAACCCATTTGTAGGGGCTTGCCTACCAATCACAGGCTTCAGATAGATTATTGAAATCCCTATGAATACGATGCTTATCAAGAAAATGAGCCCCATTTTTCTGGTTCGACGAATAATGGTAAGGATGATCCCGATGATAACTAATGTAGAGAGATCGCCCAACGACGTAACGGTTATCATCAAAATATCCAGCTTCTGATTTCCTTGAAAATCCTTCACGTGTGCATTTATAATTTTGTCAAAACTAGTAGTTAATCCAGATGCAACCAAAGCTGAAAGGCAAAAAAATGCAATTGCTAATATCATAAATTCAAATGACCTAATTTTCACTACCCAATGCGCCCAGACGCGAGACAGATCCATCGAGCATTTTATGGGTCTATGCATTTTAATTGTTTACAGTAGATGCTTCTCTACCGAAACTGAGGCACCATGGGATGAGTGGTGTGATAAATACTATCGTCTAAACAATAAATTAATGTTGGTGTTCAGACTTCAGTGATATCTACAGGCCATCGCGATTATTGTTTTTTCTTTTTAGTGTCAGACTACCATGTCCTCTGATTTTATGATACAGTTTCAAAATGCCCCAGGTTCGTTTTGGTACTTGCTGGCTGACTCCGGATCCCTATCGGCATAATACTTGACCATGCTCATTTTGAGCACCTTCAGAGAGAGTAACGCACATTTGATCCTTGCTGGTCCTAAGTTTGTCAGCCCTATATTTTCCAAGATGTCCTCCTTTACCAAATCCTTAACATGCTTCAATGGCTTATTTAGAACCATTTCTGTAAGCATAGAGGCACTTGCTTGACTGATTGCACATCCCCTTCCTTCAAATTTAATATCCTTAATTTTGTCTTCTTCAACTCTGATATGCATATCAATTTCGTCGCCACATAGCGGATTACTATCGTGGATGCTGACGTCAGGGTTAGGTAGTCTTCCCTTGTTCCTAGGATTTCGATAGTGGTCTAGAATAATTTCACGATAAATATCATCGCTCATACCTTGAATATTCTCCGTGCGTTATGGAGTGCATCAATGAATATATCGACCTCTTCTTTTGTATTATAGATATAAAAACTTGCCCGAGAGGTTGCAGGCACATCTAATCTCTCCATTAAAACCTGTGCACAATGATGACCCGAACGGATTGCAACTCCACTTTCATTCATAATAGTGGCCAGATCATGGGGATGTATATCAGCTATATTAAATGATATTACTCCACCACGGTCGTTTGCATCTAGAGGACCATAAAGTGTTACATCTTTGATATCAGCAAGAGCAGTCATTGCATATTTGGTAATATCGATTTCGTGGTCTCGTACTCTGTCCATACCTATACTATTAAGATAATCAAGCGCAGCGCCAAATCCAATGACGCCTGCTATATTTGGGGTGCCGCCTTCAAATCTGTACGGTAAGTCGTTGTATACAGTGTTCTGTTTGTGAACCTCTTTTATCATATCCCCACCACCAATGAAGGGAGGCATTTCTTCAAGTATCTTTCGTTTCACATACAAAATGCCGACTCCTGTCGGCCCAAGCATTTTATGGGCAGAGAATGCGAGAAAATCGCAATCGGTTTTCTGTACGTCCACCGGCATATGAGGTACCGACTGCGCTGCATCCACTAGTACTGGAACACCATCACGATGAGCCAAGTTTATAATTTCATTTAAAGGCAGTATGGTACCCAAAACGTTCGACATTTCGCTTAGCGAGATCAGTCCTACATTGCTTGTGTCTAGAAAGCTTTTGTACTCGTCCATCCTCAGATATCCACGATCGTCTACTCCGATGTAGCAAAGTTTTGCGTTTTTTTCTCTGCTCAGGATCTGCCACGGAACAATATTACTGTGATGCTCCATTTCGGTTATTACAATACTTTGACCATCCTTCACGTTATTGCGCCCCCACGAATAAGAAACGAGGTTAATAGCTTCAGTAGCATTACGAGTAAAAATTATCTCTTCTGTAGAGCTTGCATTGATAAATTTGGCAACCTTTTCCCGTGTTTGCTCATAGGCAAATGTTGCTTCTTCTCCCAATTGGTGAACTGCCCGGTGAATGTTTGCATTGTAATTTGAATAGTAATCGTGAATTGCGTTTATCACAGAGAACGGTTTTTGAGTAGTAGCAGCGTTATCCAGATAAACTAGTGCCTTATTATTGCCAACTTTGCGCTTAAGAATAGGAAAGTCCTGTCTGATCTCGTAGACACTGAGGGCACTCTTCTGCATTGCTCTTATAACAACTCCTTAAGATATAAACCAATATACTTATGGCAATGTGCTTTGATTTGCACACAATAAACATAGTATTTGGTTTCTTTGCCCTGAAAACTGCGAAACTGTAATTTTCATAGTTTTGTATTGTTCTATATCTATCAGATTTAATAATGCGCCATTTCTTTGACTTAGCCAATGATGCTTCTTTGGCGCGAGGCATGGATAAAACCATTGTCAGAGTATGATTTAGGTTCCGAGGTATGTGCTTATTGTAACGAGAGATTCAACGATCTAGACTTCGTTACTTCCTGTGAATTCTGCGAACTCGGAATTATGCATGATTTATGTGCAAATACTCATATTAACACTCAACATGGTGATAAGGTGAATGCTAAAGTAGCCGCCCATAAAGATAAACCATTGCATGATTATCAATGAAGATTTTATGTGCTCTTGACATATAACCAGCACCGTGTAAAGCCTGTTTCAGTCACGACTTCAGGAGGGTCTTCTTTACAGATACCCATGGCATGAGGGCACCGCTCGTAGAAACGACATCCTGATGGCGGCCGTGTCAAATCCGGCGGATTACCTTTGATGAACTCTATTTGCTTCTTATTATCGTTTAGTGTTGGGATGGCGGATATCAAGGCTTGAGTGTACGGATGTTTTGGATTTTCGTATATTTCCGAAGCCTTTCCTATTTCTACTATTTGACCTGCATACATTACTGCGATCTTGTCTGCAATTTCTGAAATGATACCGAGGTCATGTGTAATCAAGATTATAGTCATACCGTTTTCCTTTTTTAACCTCTTAAGTACATTGATTATTTGTGCTTGAACAAGCACGTCGAGGGCGGTTGTTGGCTCGTCAGCAATAACAATATCTGGTTTCAAGAGTAACGCCATTGCTATAACTACCCGCTGTTTCATTCCACCGCTTAATTCATGAGGATACCGCTTCGCCATATCTCGATCAAGTCCAACTTGCTCTAACGATTCTAAAATACTATCCTCGATATTTCCTTTGAACTGATGTATTTGCATAATTTCACGCATCTGATCTCCTATCTTGTAAACGGGGTCAAGCGTATTCATTGCCCCCTGGAATACCATCGCGATTTTTTTCCAGCGTATCGATTTATTAAAATCCTTATCTGACAGCTTTACTATATCTATTCCACTGATTATCACGTTTCCTCCTATGATTTTGCCCGGAGGTTGCAA
>CAKOFP010000350.1 GCA_933226995.1 Candidatus Nitrosopolaris rasttigaisensis
AGTTCTTCAGCATCACCGCCGATTTCGCCTACGACTACCACCGATCGAACATCATCTTTATTCCTAATCATTCTAAAAGCTTCGATTAGATTTGTTCCGTTTATGGGATCGCCACCTATTCCAAAACATAACCTCTGTCCGAATCCTGACTTGGTCAAGTTATACGAGACCTCATACATTAACGTGCCGCTGCGTGAAAACACTACCGTGTCACCTGCCTTAAAGGGTTGTGCCGGCATGATACCAACTTTCATAACTTGGGGGACGATCACGCCAGGCGTATTAGGTCCCACCATTTTTGCTCCCTTTGTCTTCGCGTACTCTAAAACTTTTATTGAATCTCTTATCGGTACATGCTCCGGGACAGCTACCAATAGTTTTATTCCACTATCTAGGGCATCCTTTGCGGCGGTAAGGAAAAAAGGTGCAGGTACAAACATCCCAGAGATTTTTGCTCCTGTTGATTTCACAGCTTCAGCCATATTGTCAAATACAGGAATCCCTTCAAAGGTCTGGCCTCCTTTTCCAGGAGTGACACCAGCCACAATATTTGTGCCATAGGCGGTCATTAATCTAGAATGGGTGGAACCAAAGCTCCCGGTTATTCCTTGAATTATGACAGGTTTTTTCTTGTAATCCTCATCATCGTCCCTGCCGACCAGTAACTCAAATATGTCGTATTCTTGATCCACTATCTTCTCTCCTCTCTATCACGAAACTTGGTTAACTACCTCATGTATGGCTTCTTCTACCGTATCGTACAATTTCGCTTGGCTTCCAGCGAGCATTGCTTTGGCTTTTTCAGATTCTGCCCCCGTGATCCTTGCGAACAAGGGAACGTCGATCAGATTGTTTTTATAGGCATCCAGTACTGCCTGAGCAACTAAGTTTGTTTTTACAATTCCGCCGAAAAGATTCACCAGGATACCTTGAATCCTTTTTATTTTGCTAATGACTTTTAGAGCCTCATAAATCGTCTCAGTAGTTGCTCCACCTCCAAAGTCAAGAAAGCAGCCAGCCTTACCACCTGCGTCTGTGACCATGTCAACTGTAGACATTACCAAGCCGGCCCCGTTTCCAATGATGGCGATATTCCCATCCAGTTCCACCAATGAAAAGCCACTTTTTCCGGCTTGTTCCTCCAATTCGGAAATATGCTCATACTTCTTTAGTTCGGCATGTCTAAACATCCCGTTGTCATCTATTATCACTTTTGCATCTAGTGCCATCAGAGAGCCGTCACTCAACATGGCCATAGGATTGACCTCCGCTAGCTCAGCCTCTTCTTCCATAACCAGTTTTGAGAGCTTCATTGTAAAATCTACAAAGGCGGTTGGTGCGGTGTCCTTTAAACCTAACTTCCGGGCTGCGCCTTCAGCAATCTCAGGAGATAATCCCTCTAAGGGGATATCAAATATTACCTTGTCGTCCACACTTTCAATTTCTATTCCTCCTTCTGCTGACGCAATTAGTGAGTAGCATCTCCTGCTTCTGTTCAGAAAAAACGATAAATAAAGTTCGTTTTTAATGTCTACCACTTCTTCAACCAAAATCCCCCGAGGCAGTTCGCCTTTTACCTCCTTATTTATGAGGGCGTCGAATTTAGGTAAAAGTTCGGATGCGTTTTTGCATTTTAAGATTGCACCTGCCTTGCCCCTTCCGCCGACCGTAAGTTGCGACTTTAATACCACCGGATATCCCAGTTTGGTAGCGGCTTGATTGGCTTCATCCCTAGAGTTTACGAGAGATGCTGCCGGAACTGAAATACCGTACTGCGAAAAAAGTTCCTTTCCTTGAAATTCAAGCAATCTCATATAAGCGCAGAGGACATTCAAATGCGCTTATTTATAATCCTATTTTCTTAGACACACTAATCTGGGAGCGAATGGCGATGGGTATGATCCATTTTTTTTACAAAGTGGGTGTAAGCCAATGCATATTACTCCAATCAAACAGTTAGCAATCCAAATTTGATATGCCTGAACGCAGATAGCTCTATCCAGATATGCGTACTATCACTTCAGATTCTTCTTTCATGCATGGGTGGTGATCAATGAAACACCCAGGTAACATAGTTGAAAATTATAGAACACTACAAATGGAATAATATCGGAGATAACCGGCGCGAGACGTGTTGTCATCCAAGAAATTTGAAAATTTATATATAGATGTCCCGAAGTACGAATATGCACACGGCCACTTGGCTGATAGTCCTGACGATGATTGTGGTTGGATCAATTCCAGTCTTGCTAATATGGTTAACAACGACGCCCCACCCAAAATTGTTACTGGCTACGCAGCAAGCCCCACCAATTCTCATGACGCTTCACCATTCAAGCATACTTTAGAGATTTGATTCAGTCAGACCAGTTACTAAATTTACTCAACTGCTTTGAATTTAAATAAATAGGACAACTAGCGAGAACATGTTCGAAATTACTTTTGAACATTCCTTAAAACAGTATCAAGTCAGCCGATAATTCAGCTAGCAAGTTTCAACGGGTATGAACATCCTACAGCAGTAGAAACTGAATGAAGATACCGATAACGTACATCGACGCCAGCATAACCCCTACCTTTAATCCAATCTCTTTTTGGACAAACATCGGAATGAGTGCAATTAATATAAATACTGTTACAAGAATGACCTGGTAAGATAGAATGGGTTTTGGCTCGATGTTGACATAGAACCCTACCTGGCGCATGGCTGCAAATATAGCAAATGCGAGAAACAGAGTGTTGTTAAGAATCTCTGAGCCAAGCACAGGCGCAATCGATGCTCCTTCTAGCCAACATGATCATGGAAATCTTTTCTGGCATTTCTCCAGCAATGGGAGTAGTGATTACAGCTAATACTACTACTGAAACTCCGATATCCACCGAAAGTCCGTTTAGCGAAGTAACAAATCGTTGGGCTCAAAAAAGATCCCAATTGTTCCGACACCAAATACTGAATCCCTTTCATTATAGTCCTATCAGATTTTTCTGTCAAGGGGATCATCGTCTGTTATTGCAACTGTCTCTCTCTAATCGCATCCTGCCGTTCTGTTCGGGATACTTCAACTTTTGATTCGAATATCGTTGTTTTTTCACGTTTCATTTCCAATATTGCAATCCCAAAATTTGTAATGGACATCAATGCAAAAATAATACCATCAATGTAGTTGTATCCATTAATGAAGAGAAGTGCGCTAGACCCAGCCGTTACGAGAAGGAATATTTTGTCGAGTTTAAAAACGGACACATCTTTTACAGATAATTTGGAAAGCCGCGTGGTAGAGATGAGAAGCATTAACTAAAGACCTAGAGTCATCAATCAACAGATTACTACCTAACCCAGCCCCTATTGCAATCCCGTAAGATCCCACATAGACGCTACTACGATTTCAGGAAGTGTAGTGGCAATACTTAAAAACGTTCTGCCAACAAACTAAGCACCGTATCTCCTCGCAAGGTGTTCGCCACCATAGGATAAAAGAGAGATAGATATGGTCAACTCGTTCAGCCAAAGGAGCGTGGATATGATGCCGCTGCCTTCTTCGGCGAATAAAAGAGCATACCTTTGGATATAATTTAAGTTACAATAAGATATTGTTGATCGTGAATTTGTGATAAACGATAAAATCCGCAACGTGGGATGTGGCTGTAGTTACGAGTACCCAACTCGCAGTCAGCGTCGTCTCCCCATTTGGTATCCAAATAACCGCATCTCCTTCAATACCTGTCATTTTGGCTCTCCCATTTTGGCGTAGCAAACGCGCGTTGTTAGCTATCTATTTTGTATCCATGTGATGACCACAAAACTTTTGTATTAATGCCGGTCAGTCACACCGTTTGGCAAAACGTCAATTCACCATAGACACAGGGAGAGAAAAAATTCCTGTGGAGGGGCATGCTCATAAGAACGTAGCAGTCAAATACTTAATGAGAAGACGTAGATCCTTATTAGGAACCAGGGATCCCCAAAAAGCGGACACACTATATTCCTGTCTGCCCACAAATATCAAGATTATTGGTAAACAACTAACTCATGAATATAAAATAAATTGGGAGAGAGTTGGTTCAGCAGAATTTGAAGGATCGCGTTTCGTTTTCACGATGGATGAAGAACAACTGCAAAATGGTGATAATATTCACAATGTGCCCACCGTGGCAAATATGGAGTGAGTAAGTAATAGGAACTCACACTCCACTGTAAAAGTTATTCATCAAAAATCTTTCATCCCTGACGGCTATGCCTGTGGATTATGATGTCCGAATTGATTTAAGTTTAGCTTTGGGTTTAGGCAGACGAGGAGTGGTCATGGTATCCTTGGAGTACCTCAACCGAGGCCTGAGTCGTAGTTAAATAGGAAAGTCTGTTAACAGCTCCTTAGTAATAAAGGCCTGTGTCCAGTTCTATGCTGCCCTTCAAACACAGTGACACAAGTAGCCGTTGGACGAGGTTTCACGCGGAGAAAAAGGGGATCCGAGTATTTGGAGTAGCGGAGAGCTTCAAGAAATCCTGCGTGACTTCCACACTTGCAGGGATAGTAATGAGGCGGGACCTGATAATTGATGGTATGGTTTTTGGTACCGCCACGATTAGAGGCAATGATTCTACACAAAACATCTTGACCATGTTTAGGTCATTAAAAAGGAACGACGTTAATTGCATAATGCTTGACGGCGTTATTATTAGTATGTACAACATAATACACGGAGAAGAAATTAGAGAAAAGACCGGTGTCCCAGTTATTGCGATAACATTCAAGGACTCGGAAGGGCTTGAAGGGACAATAGAACGTCATTTTCCCAACGACTCAAAGCTAAAATTAGAACAGTATCGTAACCTGGGGCAGAGAGATCAAATTCACTTAAAGACTGGAAAGTCTGTCTTTCTGCGATACTGGGGGCTAAGCTCAAAAGAAGCCTTCGCGATAGTCAATTCGTTCACCCTTCAAGGCTCTATTCCAGAGCCGATCAGAATAGCAAAACTTGCAGCGCGTGCCAGTATACGTAGAAGTAGTCAATAATCTTAATAAGCTTCAGTGAGTCAGACATCCTGATTA
>CAKOFP010000351.1 GCA_933226995.1 Candidatus Nitrosopolaris rasttigaisensis
ATCTACACCAACGAAAGATGGACAAAGTGAATCATAAAGGTAGACTCGATAATATTTAGATCGATTATATTATTATCAGTTATCACAAGTCAGTTAGATATCCTCTGCAGTTGATTTAAAAGGCGAGAATTTCTCAGCTGTATCCAGGCCTTCTTGGAGACAATTACAATCAAATATAATACGATTGACCGGCTAAATACGATGCGGCACTGGATTAATAATAAATGACGATAAATTATTAGCAGAAACGTTTTCCCGAAAATAATAAGGTCATAGGCAATCAGTTAATTCCTAATTATTTGTCTGTGTTGCTTGTTTACATCATGACCGAGCGACTTTTTAGTCTTCTCTTACTGCATGATCAGCTACTATTCTCAAGAAGCTAATATTACTTTAAAGGTTGATTACGTCAATTTGCATTCTGTGGAAGAAGCTACTGATAAAAAGGACTCGTTAAAGGTAGATAAAAAGAACACCGATCAAGGCCACCATAATCGTGAGAATTCAATGGTAGATATGATAATGGGTAGTAGCGGTAATAGTGGCGGTAGTAGTAGCGGTAATTCTGGAGAACCGCAAAAGGTAACGGTTGATACAGAAACACTCGTTGCCCAAACTCAAGACAGAATGTGGAGAGCTCTGAAGAGGCGTTATCAGTATGATTCAAATTTGAATCCTGCTCAGGCCTTTCTGCTGAATCATATAAATTCAAAGATTCCACTCGTAATTATGTACGTAGATTTAGTGGGTTCAACCAATATGAGTATGACTTTGCCAGTTGATAAGCTGGTCAGTATAATCAGAGCATTTACGTATGAGATGTCGTCGGTAATACAAAGTCATAAGGGGTACGTATTAAAGTACGTCGGTGATGCAGTAATTGCCTTCTTCCCATCAATCTATAACAAATTGCTCGCTTGTGATAATGCTATCTACTGTGCCCAATCAATGATCACGGTAGTCAGGAATGGAATCAACCCTATATTGAACCAGTATGACTACCCTGAACTCAGTATAAAGATAGGTATAGATGAGGGTGAAAACACAATTGTCCAATATGGGCATGACAAAAGTTCTCCAATTGATATTCTGGGTTATTGTATTAGCATAGCTGCAAAAATAACTTCAATCACCGATCCTGATAGAATTACAATAGGAGAAGACGTTTATAACTTGATACATCCAACTCTCAAAACGAACTTTAGAGAATTGAAGGATGGCATTCAACATTGGAAGTATACCAGTAGACAGACAGGACAGCTTTACAAACTATTTTTGATGGAATAGTAGTTCCGCCCTTGAATAAATTTTTATTTTGATCTATAAGAAAGAATAAAAATTAATGAAGTGAGGTCGCACTACCAATGATTACGCATCTCCCGCAAAATCAAAAAACGTTGTTGACATGCCATCTCGGCTCAAATGCAACGACTTGGGAATATAGAACACTCCTGAAACTAATTGCACGCGCCAAGTGTTGTGCAGGATTGAATGCGGATGCTAATCACATCGGTTACTAGTAACCTACAATGTGTCGTGCTCAGATCCACCGCGTTACTCTCGCAACGAATGTTATCAAATAAAATATCCTGACGGAATTGCAATTGGTCAACAGGATGGAAGAGTTGGAATGAACAACATCGGAGTGGTGGACTCTACTATCGAAAATTATTGAACATGAGGTAGGACCCGGCTATTCGACCCACTATATTCGACGCGGCGCTGTCTATGTATTTATCCCTTAATAGTGTTCAAAACATATTGTAGTTCAGGATCATTAACAAGTTTGTTTAGAAAACCCCTGACGATCTGTCTAGTAGTTCTATCTGCAGCTCCCTTTCCTCTATGTTGGGTGTTCACAACGTAATCGTAAACAAATGGTCTTACGTACAAGGAGCAAACATCTCCAATCCAACTAAATAATGTATCTGCGGTCTTATCCGCATTCATTTGTTCTCTTTTATCCTCAAACATCTGTCCAATTATTCGTACATTATATAGATACATCTTTTTCCCTGTTTTCTGCTCTATTCCTGATAGCAATATAGAGTCCCGCTGGTCGTGGATCAATCCAAAAGCTACATTGAAAGGCATCTTGACATGTCCTGACTTTGGCGCATATTCAAACAATTCATCCATTAAAGTCTTCAACAAAATGTAAAAGCGTTCTACTTGTCTCTGCTTTTCATCATCCTTATTGGCATTCTTTCTAGTAAACAAGCCTAACTAGAACTATTAGTGTAACTCTTTTAAACGACTCTATTGCCATGTTGTTGCTGATGAATTAGGAACACCTGGGACACGTTAGTTTATGTGTCTCTTAACTTGTTAATTGCTGACAGAATCTATGGGAATTCAGCGGATATCCTTAAGATGGTGTGCCCGGATATTATCTCCTCAGGCAATCGTTTGTCAACTTGCAGATATTTGATTACTTTCAGCAAATTGACGGGGAATAATCAGGCACTGCTACTTGGTGGAATCAAATTTGGTAATGATACTCAATACCAAATTGAGCGAATCGCACTAGGATTATTTAGTTATTGTATTTGCTAGCGCCGTGAAGCGGTGTTTGGCTATTCCTTGAATCTTCGTCCAGTCTATGATAATGACACGCTGATATTGCAGATCTACTGATCCGGCTACGAACAATTCCGCTTCTACAGGTACTAATTTTAGTACTTTTTTTATCGCATATACTAAAATCGCGCCAACTAGAAAGCTCCTACCTATAGTGTTGACAATAGTGCAAGATCAGTAGTCATTCAATTCGCTTTTTTAGGCTGCTTAGGATAACTATCAATTGTTCTACAAATGCTTCTTCTTGGAATATCTCCACGGACACTATTGAGTTTTTGTAATATTGACGAGTGATTCCCATCTTATCAATCCAAGCTATGGAAGTTATGTCCATCATACTAGTATTGTATATGGTACTCCTCAGCTATAAAAATATCATCGTAACTATATCCCAGTCAGATTTGTCTGGTACTCCACTCGATTTGGAACTATCATGCGCATATCATGGGTCATTCAAATATGTGCCGACTTCTGCTCACACAGAAATAGACACTTGCTCATTAGACGTGATCTAACTTTAGAATACTTTTTATCCGAGTGTGGAGTTGCTATCCTAAAATCCGTCAGTTCAATTTGCATTCTGGATGCATAATGTATTTAGAAAGACTGTATTCACATTTTTGAAGAATTCTTCAAAAGTCTGGCTACAATAACAGAAAATAATGAAATTTGAAAATTGCATAATGCCCTAATATACATTCCACGAAAGACGAGGAAAATTTACTAATGAGATTCTCATTCAAAAATCAAAGAAGAACAGAGCAGGCAGATTCCGATATAAAATCAGGTGACTTGATTAGTGCGATGGCTCATAAATTAACAGCTGATTGGTACTCATCTATTCTATTTTACTCCGACGCATTAGATCCATGACCAGATCTTATCAGCATAGAGCCACGGCATAAAACGACGTTCGACAATTTCGTGCACAAAATCGGAAACGTAATCCTGTAGCTACAGACTGTTGGTTGATTGGAACTAGTTAGCTCCTCTCTTTTTAATCTGCGATAATCTCTATGTCCTGAATACGTTCCCGTTCTCTTTTTGCCTAGCGGGAGGGCTTAATTTGACCGTGTTTGTCATAGCTAACCACTTGTAAATCTATTTTAACAACACATAGTGTGATAAAAATGTATAATGAGAGTAACTAGAGCACACGGGCACAAGACCGCGTCTTATAGAGGTAAGAATCTATATTCTGAATATGATTATTACTGATACCCTTCGTAACTCTACGTTCGATAAAAGGTTCCTCTAGTCTGTGCATTTTTCAAAAATCTGAACGAATTCTTGGTGGTACGATGAAGTCGGCAGTACAGATTGAGAAAATGTTATAAAATCAAAGCTGTAACTTCATTATGCTATGTGGTTGCCAATTCTTTCGATATGGGGATGTATGCCAGAACTTGCTAAAGATTGTATCGATATGACAAATGCTTCAAGTACGTATTTGGGCATAGTCGGAGGGGCCGCGATAGGCGCAGTAATAACTTGGTGGATATATAATAGGCAGAAGAAGACTTCACGTACGCAAGATTATATACTGCAACGAATCGAGAATGTCGAAGAGAAGAATAGACGGATTTTGACAGACTTGGAGGCATTCGCGAACCATCACGATAAAATTCTAAATGAAATTTTTCTCCTAAATCAGAGCATACTCGCATTAGAGAAAAAGATCGAGAAGCAGAAGTAACACTGATTCAAACCAACCCAGTTGAGCATGCGTTGCATTGTTTTAGCCTAATATTTTCGTTTTAATTTTTTGAGTATCATTCTTTTTCTATGCCAAAATATAATGCTATTCGGTACTCTTGTTACATTATTAATGAAGTGAAGGAATCCTACAGCAAGAGCGGCTGTCAGAACAATGTTGTCGTTATCTGTTCTGAAGGAATCAAGGAGTTGCCACCAAAGGATGTGAAAACAAACTACGATGTATTTTTGAGAGTAAATGCAGGAGCGAATTCTCCGCCGTTGAGGCGCGCGGGATTATCCAAGAAGACATCGAGAAAATATGGCTGACAGGATAAACCCCCCTAAATGACCAGTGATTATATATTGACCCGAATGTTCACCAAAACCGTAACTTGAGTTCTGTTAAGTTAGGGTGTGAGATTTTATATAATATTGTTCTTCGTACTGCTGTTCACCTAATAATTGCGTTTTAGACCAGTAGTAATGCCGTATTTCCTTTGCTTCGACGTGTTAAATAGTTGTCCGTACAAACTTTTAAGGATTGTTATTCGCGCGCAAAATCCTTGGACTAGCTGGCATTGCGGCTATTGCGTCTGTGTTGCTCATACTAGTAACAGAAGAGGGGGTAAACTTGGCAGAATATGTGACATTTGTTGCTACAGGTCTCATTTTAGCCATAATAGGTGCATATTGGGCGTTCAAGCCAAAGATTGATAAGGCAATTAGGGAACGCAAACAACAGATCCCTGCTGGCACAAGTGAAAATAGTAGACTCTTATTAGAAAAGACTAAATCCCCCAAACCCGAATTTGGGGGATTCTTCAAGAAAGGAATACGGTATAGTACAGGAATCCAAACTGGTTATTACATGCGAGTCAAGAATTCAAGTAAAGAAACGAAACTTGACGATGTCCATGGCGACATTAATGGAAGGGGTATAGGACATATTCACTTGATCTGGAATGAAGACAACAATCCTCGATTCCTACCCATCGATGAGAGTGCAGATTTGCTGCTATTCAGAATTCCAGAATTAGATGTAATAGTATTCATTAAACACAATCCAACATCTCTAAATACGCTGAATTATAGTGATATTCCAAGACCTTATGATGAAAATAAAACGCTTTATATTAAAATTTGGTCAGGGCCCACAAAATTGACTTTAACTAAAACAATCAAACAAATCAGACAAGAGGCAGAGGACCTGGATGAATAACTATCTTGGGGTCAGGTTCGGAACTGAAAAGACAGTCTAGAGGACTTGGTCATCGCTTCTCTCCGATCCTGTAGTAAGCGTATCAAAAATTAAGCTATTGTGTCAAATCACAAACAGACGAAACGATGCCAACTGGTAAAGGAATATGAACGCGACACAGGAGGATATCAAGACGGAGAGCACGGTCATTAGGTTATCCGGTACAAATACATCGTGTGTAGTAAGATCTACTGAAATGTCTTTTGGTAGATCAAACTCAGATCTGGCGGCAGCAGACCTAAGGGTTAACTAAATCCTATGAGCATTGCTGGAGGGTGAGACAATCCATTGGTAGAAGTTGTGTACAAGGGGAGACATGGTAACTTTATGCTTACTACTCAAGGTGAAAATATTCGGAGAGAATGGCCACATACCGTTAGATACGTACAAACCTATTAGAAATACACCGTAGGCAACTATCTTTCTATACCAAAGGATAACTTAATACCGACTCTGTACTGTCGTATTTTTCCTGTTTTACTATCTATCTTCGCAGTTATATCTTTAACTTCTATTCCATGGATTCCTCGAATTGTCTTGGTTGCCTCTTTAACTGCAGTCTGTGCTGCATCTTCCCACCCTTTCTCAGAAGTACCGACAAGCTCTACTATTTTGGCTACTGACATGCTTCTAAATATCAGTTACCTCTTATATAAACAGGCGGAGAATAATAAGTTCTTCAGAGATTGAGCAAATATAAAAACTCATTTTTAGACTTCTTATAAATTATACCGTGTCAATCAGAACGCTCGATCTATTACTCCTTTCTCATTATTGGGCCAAATCGATGCGAGCCTTTTTATGTCAAAGTATGTAGGTTTCTAACCCATCACGCTCAATACGCCAACTTTCTGAGACCTTTTGTAGACGAATAGTAAGGATACAATTCCTTACAATTCCCTATGCCAGAGGTTGTATTCCAAAATTATTGTTGGCCAATATGGAGCGGGTAAGAAATACTGTAGAAAGGTATGAGGATCAATAGGGACTGTTCCCAGGTGACCACATACTACTGAAATGGGGTCGGTGCTGCTTAAGGTGGCGGAGCTTGGTGGATGCGGCTATGTCGAGCACTTCAGTAAGGCAAGTCTAAGACGAATTCGGATTAGGTTCGAAATTCCCATGAGCTTATAGGTAGGTGAATAAATAGAAATGAATAAGATTCAACAGAAAATATCGGCAGCAAAGCATATAGCGAATTTGATTAGCAGTCAGGATATTAAGAGGGTGTTTGCTTGCATGATAGATAGACATTTACAGATTCGTGTAAGAGCTATTACTTACATGGATAGATACGTACTTCGTGCATACGCCATTGGCAGGAGGGAGTGAGCAATGCTTGTATTGAATTCATATCATCTTACCCTCTCCTGCCACCGCTCCACATTTCTCCTCCCACTCTGTAACCAGCTCCCATATTTTTAGCGGTCCAACCTTTTTCCTAGAAGTCAGTATGGTTTGCAGGAATCTATCTGAGAGGCTTTAGAATGGAAATTTTCAAGCGGTCATGTTAGAAAACAATTTAGCGTGTCACGATAATTCTAAACCATCGATTAACAGGTCGATTTTAATACCAGGCGCAGGGTCTATGTTTACTAACTAATGCAAATATCTGCTATCCTTTCTGATTACGATGGAACTTTATGTTCTACTAGCAATATGAGGGATTCCAGTAGCAATAAAATACCTGTAGAATTGGACGCAAGATTATCGGAAATTTCTAGAGATATACCTGTATGCGTTATATCTAGTAAGGATTTCGGCTTTCTTAGTGACAAGATAACATTTGCTAGAATTGTTTCTTGCATTATGGGTATCGAAACTATTAATCTAAAGAGACTAGTAGGTGATGAACTAATTCATATCAAAAATGATAGTAATGTTCTTTTTGACACTCATTTAATAACGGATATCGACACATTAACCGATAATTCTGTATTATTGAGTTCTTTGGCAAAGGAAATATCGCAAACCTTCAAGGACATAGCTGTAGACCATAAGTATATCTCGAAAGAGAGAATACTAGCAGGAATTACGATAGACTATAGACATTTAGAAGATTGGTTATCTTGCAAGACGAAATTGGAACCCCTTTTATTTCAAAGGATTCAGCAAACTAAGAAATCTCATCCATTTTCTTCGGCATCTAAAATATACGTTGAAACGTATTCTACACATCCTTTCGTTGATATCTATGGTATCAAGTGTGATAAAGGGAGTGCATTTGACTCCGTATTGAAAATTCTAGATATGGACAGATCAAAGAATAAGGTAATGTATCTTGGTGATTCAGAAAATGATAATGCCGCTTTTGCGAAAGCTGATGTGTCAATTGGTGTACACTCAGATCGAAGATTACATCCACGCTTAGATTGCCAATACATTGTGGAATTTGATAGATTAGCATTATTTCTCAAGAGATTATCACATGAAAATTTTGAATTTTCTGATTATTTGTTCTATTGATACAGACTATTTTCTTCTATATTTAGAACACTTCAACCTCATGTAGACTCACAAGACCGTTATCATTGACCATTCTCTTAATCTGAGAAAGCAAAGGTTCAAGTCGAGATTGTTCATCAACTACTTCCATCACCAGCGGCATATTGATGGTTATTCCTTCAAGGTGGATTGTAGATCTACGCCGTTTTCCAAATCCATCAACACCAGTCCAGACGGTTGCACCTGAAATCTTTGCGTCCATCAAAAATTCTATCAATACCTTGTGCAATGGCTTGCCATGAAATTGATCGTTTCTCTTTATCCTTATCGTGAGACACCACATCTTCACTCTGGTCATACCTATCTCACAAACCGCCTCTTAGCACTAGAATACTCGTCAAAGTTCTTCCTCCAATCAAAAAGCCTAATGACAATCCTACGTTAGCCAAGATATTGATTGAAGCCGTATAGTATAGTCTGTTATCGATTAGATTGCTTGTTTCAAGAGCAAATGAAGACATTGTAGTAAGAGAACCACAGAATCCTACAGCAACCAGTATTGAATATTTTGTATCTAGATTCCAAAAAACGGAAACAATTGAAAATACACCCAAAATGAAACTGCCTATAACATTGACAACCAAGACATTAACTGGAAGGACTCCTAATATGATTGGAGAAGAAACCATCTTATACCTGAGAAACGCACCAGCCACGGCTCCAATAGCAAGAAGAATGAATTCTATTCCTTTCATTTTTTAGTTATAGCCTACCATCTTACATTTTTTACCTTTGTATTTAGGTAGGCATTATTAGCATCATATTTACAACTAATGCGGTTTTGGCATGCTGCGATGAGAAGCTATGCCAAGGCTAATGCCATAGCCAGAATTCAATATAACTAAGCATCTTTTAAAGTTATTGCGTGACATTATTAGTTGCAGCAACGCCAATTAATATTGCAGCAATCACGTTCACATCAGTGCAATTCGTATTCTGATTCTATAATTAATAGCTTATTCCAATTATTTCGTAGCACCTGCCCCCAATATATTTCTAAGTACGCCAAGAAAATCTCATTCTATGGTCTAGGCGGGTTCTGGAGAAATCGTTAGCTTTAACAAGCCATAATATAATCTAATTTTTCCTCATTTCCACTCTGATTCAAGTGAAGAATTTTCTGGTGGCGAAGGCAATATCTTTTCACCAGACGAAAGTAAAGAATAAATAAATAATTAGCTATTCTACCTTTATCGTTTTTCCTTTTGTCTGCTCCTTTTTCTTAAATGTTATTTCTAGTATTCCATTATTGTAAGCAGATTTGGCTGTTTCGATGTCTGTTTCTAGTGGTATTTCAATAGTGCGATGATATTTCCTTTGAGGATCTTCGCTCTTGACTTCTAAAGTGCCATCATGAACATTTATTCTAATATTGTCCTTGGGTATTCCGGGCATTTCAACTACAACTTTAACTTCCTTGTCAGTTGTAGTTACATCAACCAAAGGTTCCATCTCACCACTAAACTCAGGTCTACTGATACCACCAAATCCTCTTGATGATTTTACATTTCCAAATTCTCTTACTTTTGGTTTACCATCAGGTCCAATAGTCATCGAATATCCATAGACTATTGGTCCTACCTCTCTTACCTTTCCACCTTGTGATGTATTATATTCTCTTACCAAATCTTTGGGTATTCTTTTTTCTATATCTTCAAACTCTCTTTCCATCTGTCGCCTCATTTGATCAAATCCCCTGAACATATCGTCAAAGAATCCTCCTCCCAGACCCTTTCTTGCTCCCCCAAAGAATCTGCTGTACCAATCATATGGTTCGATATCATCTGAACTCAATTACAATTATTCACCTATAGGAAGTATAGTATACCTGCTACTTAAGATTTTAGATATGCGCCTTACTTATCGTTGTATAACAAGCATCATATTTTAATCAGTTATGAAGGTGACCTAGTCTGATATTGGTTACTTACCTACTAAGATAATACTACTTATTTTAAAATATCCTGTTTACTAATATTGCCTGTGGAGATGACAAAAGAACACCAATGATGACTGCTCACAGATTGTCTAATGAAATAATACAAGGCTCTATCTATTACAGTTAGGACTTTATCGACTGTATCAAAGTAATTTCGCAATGATGGCACATCAGATAGCCGATTGGCAAGTCAGAACGTGTTTGTAAATAACCCTTTGATTTCTAAGGCGACCATTTTTTTGAATAAGTTTGTGATATAAGACATCCGCCTTAGGGGAAGATCATATGATAAAATTACTTGTGTAATTTTTTTAGTGATATTAAACCCCTTAGCGACACGCTTTCGTTGAGC
>CAKOFP010000352.1 GCA_933226995.1 Candidatus Nitrosopolaris rasttigaisensis
GATTATATACCTCTTAACGTCAACGTGTTTTCTAGAAGCAGAAGCAATGACCTGCCCTATGATAGTTAATTGTACTTTTTTTACCCAGTTAATTTCTGTTAATTGGATTTTGATTTGTGCTGTGAGGCTAGTAGAGCGAAGATATGACTAACATAGAGAACTCGATGGAGTTGCGTAAAAGTGGCTTAAGAATTGCATCTGTGGGGATAATTTCTGTGATCCTAGCTTTCATCATCTACTCCAGATTAACTATCCCGGGCGAACATCTAGTTATGTTAACACCAGAGCTAAAGACACTCGCAATCGGTGTTCTTGCAATAACCTTTGCCTCAATGGCATCCATTACTTACGGAATAAGTAAAATATTTAAAGCCCAACAACAAGCACCGATGAACTCCAATAGTCTTGTGTATTATATCACCCATGCGTTTTCGGATAATAAGTATTGGAAAGTTATGGTAATAGCTGCAATAGCATATGGCATATTTTTTGGATTTTTATCTCAAATATTTATTTACAGAAACGACATTTCATTTAGCCAGCAAGGAATCGTAATCCCGTCCATCAACATAATTCCTTGCTGCAATACTCCCGGTTACGTACCGATGTTCTCTGCCTATCTTGCAGAACATTTTTTAATTTTGCTAATACCCCTAAATATTATTTTAGCTGTCATAGTGTCTGCGTTGGTAGGCTTTAATGCTTCTCTAGGTCTCTATGCATTTAATTTATCAAGAAAAATCCAAAGCACCAAGAAGTTATCTTTTATCGGAAGCGTAGGAGCGGCAAGTGGACTATTTGTTGGTTGCCCAACATGTGCTGGTAGTTTCTTTTCAGCACTTTTAGGATTTGGAGCTGTGGGAGAGAGTATATCGGTGTTAGCCTCGTTTCAAACTCTGTTCATTGCGTTAAGTATCCCAGTTTTGATAATTACTCCATTCCTTGTTGCACGTTCAATTCGAACAACCTGTCGTACTTGTAATGGCGCTGTTAACTTAAAGTAATAACAACTGATGAAATTCACCATGGACACGCACTTTTAGACACCAAGACATCTAGAATGGGAACAAAGGGAAAAAGACGACGTTATTCTCCAAAGAATTTCACATGGCTAATGAAGTTGAAAACAACGCCTGGCAACTAGGTAGGCAAGATAGTATTACTTGTGTAGCACTTATGAGGGCGTCACACTTTTGAAACAAAAATGGATGGAATACCTCGTAAATAAGTGTTGTTGGTTTACGTCCTGTATTATTTGTCTGGTCAGAGATCGCCGTACAACGGTGGAAGCACTTCTGGGGACGAGGCTGACTAGATCTAGTGATGCACGGAGTTGTCTGGGTTGAGTATACTGTCTGTTTAATATGTTCGATGAGCGTGAAGAATATTGAACTCAGAAGTGTATTATCAGACACTTTCCTAATTGTATAAGCTGAATGTTTCAAAACCTTCCTAGTTTCTACATCATCTTTTTTGTTGGCCAATAAAGCGCAACGGTTAGCCTATAGTTGCAAAATATAAAGTGGGTCGGAATTACCCTCTGCAGGTTTTAGGCTATTTCCTATTCTAGCCAGAACCCGTACCCGTTGCTAAGGAAGGGGAAGCCCTGCGAAACTCCCTGAACTAACGCGGTTTAAGGTTCTGATTATTTCCGCCGAACATGTACTTTTGGTACAGCAGATATACTGTCAATAATCACACATATAAAATATTGCACATATAATATGCTATTACTACGACGTTGAAATCGCCTTTCAGACAACTCGCCCATAATGCAAAATGAATTGCTAGAAAGTAGTCGAGTCAGGCCGCACGGTTTTAGCGCGGATGAATAGCTGAGGGCTAATGGAAACATTGACCAGATATTAGTGTCCGGTTAGGTTGGGATAGATGCCTTTATTCTTGATGAGGCAAACTTTCGTACTATCTTTTTACGCCCTAAGGGAAAGACAGGCGTGATCTACGTGACAATATTGATGGTCGTTGCAGGAAGTGATTTGATGGTCGCACGAAATGGCACGAGTGTTGGTCAAGGTGCGTTTACCAGCAAGGAAGCGAACAAGTATCTTGGCTTGGCATGGGCGCAACACCTACTGTACTGTGGCGATCATCATAATAATATAGCACATCCATGTTTTCATGTTAGTAGATCGATTTGCAACCCAATCGGGAACATGCTATCAACGTTGAGCAAACGGAATCCTCCGGTAATAATAGAATACTTCTTGTAGATGATGAGCCGGACGTTATTTTCACCTTTAAGAAAGGGTTAGAGGCACATGGATTTGTAGTAGATGCCTTCAAGGATCCTGTTTTGGCACTATCAAACTTCAAGCCTGGCACATACGATCTTTTACTCCTAGATGTCAAAATGCCACAGATGAATGGCTTTGAGCTATATGAGAAAATCAAAAAGTTAGACAGCGAGATTAAAGCGTGTTTTATTACAGCAAATGAAGTTTACTATGAATCGCTAAGAGAAATATTCCCCACAATGGATTTAGACTGTTACATTAAGCCTATCCAGATAGAGGATTTAGTAAAGCACGTAAAGGCAGAACTTGAGAGCTAGTTAAATCCATGCAAGGATCTAGTTTGCAGTAGTTGTTAAAATAACGCCTCAGCTTACAGAAATTGTGTAGTCAATAAGAATCCTGACTTTATGACTAGATAACCTAATAAGGTCAAACTGCGTATATTTAGTTTGCATATCTCGCTAATCTCCCGATGTCTCAGCAGTAGTGACGTGATAACATAGATACATATTCTTACGCCACTATGTTTGCTACCTGTATTGGTCATGGGGTCATTACGCTGGAGAAATGCAAAAGGAGAATGAAATAATAAAATGGTCTGTAAGGGAATATGCGTACGTCATAAGGCAATCAAGCCGGTTGCAACTGGTCGTTATTCTATAGGACAGAAACGATGTCAAATGTGCGAGATTTTTTTAAAATGGGACGGATTATGGTGTCCGTGCTGCGGTTACAGATTAAGGACTAGGCCACGAAACTTGAAATATAGGGCTAAATTGATGGCAACGAAGGAAATAGGAAAAGCGAAAATATCAGCTGTATACGAGCCGCCGTCTATTCATGCTGTTGCGCACAACAGGAACCATCGAGCGGGCGTTTAAGGTCGAACGAAAGAACGATTGGTTGTATTATTATTGCATAGTTGGACAAAAAGGGCCGGGGAATACACTCCTACCAGATCGCGCATTTGACATGGTGTTCATATGACTGGTCAAAACTTCAGCCTATTAAAACAGCAGATTTGTTGCCCTAGTTGAGATCAAAATACAAAACCTAAGCTAATATATCAATAACATGAACTATTATCAAAACAGAACTAGCTTAACTATTAGTACTCGACTTTGCGTAAACCTTCCTATAGCATGAATTTATAAGAAATTACTACCTACACTAGAATATCCATATCTACAATTGAAATACACTATTATAAAACCACTTAATTCCGGAGCATTTGGAACGGTCTATGAAATCGAAGGAGATGACAACAAAAAGTATGCATTAAAGGAGCTAATAAACCTCAATACAACTAGTAAGGAGCGTTTTGAAAGAGAAATCAAGATACTTTCTCAACTAAATCATCCAAATGTTGTCAAGATATTCCAGTGGAATATAGGAGGGGAACCTCCTAATTTTAGTCCATATTACATTATGGAATATCTAAGCGGCGGGTCTCTTAGACAGCATATGGATGAAAGGTTTAGAGCTGAGGAAAGATATGTTTTCGAGAGAAGATGGACGATCAACAGAATCATGTTACCTGTCTGTAATGCTCTGGCGCAAGCTCATAGTGTCAATATCTATCATCGAGACTTAAAGCCGGATAATATTTTGTATACAAGTCCTGATAGATCTGAGATAAAAATTGCAGATTGGGGACTTGGTAAAGATATCAGTAGGGAATCGCTAGCATTGACTGCTACGTCAGGCGGACAAATAGGTGGAACACCTGGGTATTGTTCACCAGAACAATGGTTTGCCTTTGACGATTTAATTGATGGACGCGCCGATATTTTTTCTTTGGGAATTATATTCTATGAAATGATGACGCGTAAAAGACCTCCTGCGTATGACAATCAAATGAAGAGACCCTCAGTTGATCCTCCGTCAAAATATCATTCTACGATTTCTCGAAAACTAGATAGATGTATCTCGAAAATGATTGACCTCAAGCCTGAAAATAGACAACAGTCAGTCTGGGATTTAATCTATGAAGTTGAAACTCTAGCTGATAATTACTCATGACCCTATGATAATACCGTTCAGGCAATTACACCGCAACATCACATGAATCGCTTTTGATTACCCACATAGAGAAAATCATTGGGAAGCATATTCTTCTGAAACAACCTCTTTGAAAAATTACTTGTTGCACATACAAAAAAACAACTCACCGAGGGCGGCCAAAGGCGACTTAATTTGTGAGTTTGTGATTAAAGAAAGATACGAAGGGATATTTGCGTATAATAATTCAATCATTTCTTGAACCAAAGCTTAGCTTACAGAATGAACTCTGATAATAATTACTAGCAAATAAATGATTTGTATAATTTGTAAACCGTATAGTTTATCAATTAGATTTGTCCCATAATACTTGTGGTTATTAACAGTGAAACTAATAAGAGATTTGACACGAACGACAACCAAAGAATCGAAACAATTAGTAGGAACGAGTCTTTGAATTCTCTCGGAAATTATGGAATGAATAGACCCATCAGGATAGTGGGTGTTGGCGGCAGTATGCGAGAAGGTTC
Organism: Candidatus Nitrosopolaris rasttigaisensis; assembly: GCA_933226995.1. GTDB lineage: Archaea > Thermoproteota > Nitrososphaeria > Nitrososphaerales > Nitrososphaeraceae > Nitrosopolaris > Nitrosopolaris rasttigaisensis. The sequence goes on from CAKOFP010000352.1 coordinate 4,787, forward strand.
GTTTAGTACTATAGCAGTAAAAATGGTGTTAGATTCATCAAAAAATAACTATGGCGCTGAAACACATCTGGTTGATTTACGTCAAACAAAGCTTCCTATCTATAATCCAGATGATAGTTCTCACAACAA
>CAKOFP010000353.1 GCA_933226995.1 Candidatus Nitrosopolaris rasttigaisensis
ATGCGAGGAAACGACAGACGGCCAAGAAGTAACGGGGATAATGAAGTGATGGTAAGGGTAACCATTAATAATATTTGTTATCGATCGATCAAGTAAATTGCCGGTTTGAAGGGCCTAGCAAATTTTGCTTTGTGCTTTGGATCGTATCCTGACTGATCAGTATTATCTTCTGAATATACCAATATCTCAGCATGCTCGTTTCCACTTTCTAAAGATAATAAGTTTCTAGCATCCTCTATTGGAAGTCTTTCATCGAAATCCTCGAGTCGTAGTCGCCTGTTTCTTGTTTCAATTGGATCCGATAGAATATCTTCGATCATTTTTCGCACCATATTGGAATCATTTTTTGCCTTTGTTGTTTCTGGATCTTTAATCAGCTGTTTCATGATATCTCCAAAGTTAGGATTACTCTTCAAAAACACGCTCGAGAGTATCTTATTATATACTTTTAATTTCCAGTGTGCCGCAGTATAAAAAATTATTTTTTTTGGATTAATCCTCGTTACTCTGACAATCTTCTGAAGATCAAAAATCAGATTCATAATTAGCTGCTCCGATTCTTCAGCAACGATATCCATTTTATCTTCGTCAGCTGATGGCCAGCCAGCAAAAATGATGGAAGTAGATGAATTATCAATTTTCTCCCAGACTTCGTCACTTATAAACGGGGCAAACGGTGCCAGCATCCTAATACGGGTGTTAAGAAACGTTGAAAGAGTAGATTGAGCGGAAGAGCTTTCACGATTCTTGGCTCTTACTCTCTTTTCATACCATTGTAGATCATGGTCCAGAGAGTATATTATGTTATGGGCCGCTTCTCTCACACGTAACTTATCCATTGACATCGTAGTATCTGCAATGGTGCGCTGTAACCTGCTGAGTAGCCACCGGTCTACTAGTTCTTCATTTTTTTTTGCTCTTTTAGTTTGTGATTGTGAGGAGTTTGTAGAAGATTCCATTCCCATGTCATATATATCTTGTAACTTGGACCGGATTCCTTTTACTGTATCGAATGAAAAATCGGCATCTTGTAAGAGTTCTGCAGAAATAAGCATTGCTAAACGGATTGCATCTGCACTATGTTCTTTGATGGCATCACGAAGTGGAATAATATTTCCAAGCGATTTTGACATCTTCTTGCCGTCCATCAAAACGGAGCCATTTACAACAATCTGCTTTGGCCAATTCTCTCTGTCAAAAATTGCTACATGGTTGAAAATGAAAAATGACAGATGGTTTGGAACTAGATCCCTTCCAGAATGTCTTGAATCCACGGGATAAAAGTATGTAAATTCTTGCCTTATCTGCTCAAGTAATGCTGAAGAGATATTGCACTCTGAAGCGACCTCCACAATATCGCCTCTCCCTAGTAAGACATAATCAAACGCTGAATCCTTTAGATTATTAACATCAATAATTGATTTATCATTAACATACTTTGCCAATATGTAGTATGCCATATAGATAACAGAATCTGAGAGGCTTTCAATAATCCAGTCCTGATCCCAGGGTAACCTAGTACCCAACCCGGTTTTTCGTGCACAAGCCCTCTCTCTTAACCAATCTAGTACGTAGTTAAATTCCTGCCTAATCTCTTCTGGAACTATTTCCATGTTGTTAAGGCATTCATGTGCTAAATGCTTCCATTTTGTATCCCCATAATTCAAAAACCATTGATCATTTAGCAGTTTAACAACACACTCTGTACCGCATCTGCACCTGACAGGTTTATTTATCAATTCAAACATTATATCAGCATCACCACTCATGAGAATTTCACTTTTTACCTTGTCCTTTGCTTCAGAAACAGGCATACCCCCATACTTTCCTGTATTTTGAAGCATCTTACCTTTGTAAAATTCATGTGAGTAGAGTTCATTAGTAGCTTTTTCGATTTCAGTATCTGTCTGATCCTGTATGTTGAATTTGTTTATGATCTGCTTAGAAGGTATTACGTCTATACCAGAGTAGTCATCGGATTCAATTACTGCAATAGGTTTTACTTCAACAGATCTTAATCCAAATTCCTTTTGAATCGAAAAATTATTTTTCAGATCTTCAAGTGCCCGATAATCATATGGTGCATGAGCTGGAACAGACATTACGAATCCTGTACCATTATCGGCTTCAACAAATAGGGCAGGATAGATTGGTAACGAAACGTGAGTAACTGGGTTTTTAGCCAACGTCCCAACTAGTTCTTTTCCTAATACGTAAGACTCGATTGTGACTTTATGATCTAGAAATTCTAATTTTTTAGCTGCTTCCTTGCTTACGATCCATCTTTCGTCCTTATCTATGAGACATATTTTGACGTATTCTATATTGGGGTTAACCCATAGATTAGTAGCGCCATAGATAGTTTCTGGTCTCAAAGTTGCCGTCGGAATTATGTACCCATCGCCTAGCCTGAACTTAATCAGAGTATATTCATTGAAGGCAGGTTCAACATCGCCTATGGTATCGTGTTGACTAACAGGATTTTGATCGTTTGGGCACCAACCGACCGGATGCGAGCCTTGTACTATTAGTCCTTTTTTCCGCAATGTCCTAAACTGCCAAGAGATAAACTTTGAATATATCGTGTCTACGGTACTGAACTCGCGCCTCCAATCTATTGAAAATCCCAACTCTTTCATTCCTAGCCTGATCTCATTGTGAAAGTAGCTCGCGATTTTTACAGGTTCGACAAAACTTGTAATTGTGTCTTTGGGAACGTGGTAAACCTTATCGAAGGTTTCCAACAGATCTTTATCCCGAGATGCAACTCTACGCGACATGGCAAGAATAGGCGTACCTGTGTAATGGAAACCCATTGGGAATAAGACATTATAACCTTTCATCCTCATGTAACGGGCATGTACGTCAGCAAGAGTATATGTTCTTCCATGCCCAATATGTTGAGGAGAGTTTGGATAGGGATATGCTACGGTTATGAAATATTTCTTCTTTCCAAAATCCGGATCTGCTTGGAAGATCCTTTGCTTTTCCCATCTGTCTCGCCACTTTTCTTCAACTGACTTCCAATCTATTCTGTTCTTCTCTCCCTTCTTTTTATTGTCCCCATTATTTTTATTATTGATACTGATCATGGTTCGATTACTTTTACTATTATCCTACAAACTACTTTTCAGGACTAATTCTTCTACTGAAACCAGAGCAGTGCTTATCTTGTCCTTAAATCTACCTCCGCCCTGTCCAAATCTACCATTGCCACCACCTTAACCTCCTAATTGAACATAAATTTGCCTTGCGATGCTGGCAGCTTTTATTTTTTTCTGTGCCTGTTCGCCAACGAATACAATCACACGTATTCCTTCACCTTTTGATATAAACGCCACATAGATCAGAGATGGATCAATTTCAATAGATTTCTCGCCTATAGAAATATGATATTCCTCATCCATTTCATTATCCTTTACATGATAAAACTTGATGCCACTTGAAGATAATTGCTTTGCCTCCTCAGAGATTGATTTTGCTATTGAGGGAGTAATCTTTCGAAGCATAGTTTTTACCTTCTTTCTTGCTGCCTCAGCCTCTTCTATGCTCTTTTGAAGAGACTCGACAACCTTTTCCTTACTGGAGCCTAAAGACTGAGCGATCATCGTAAGCTGGTTTTCTTGCTTTTGGATATAGTTCATAGCAGCCTC
>CAKOFP010000354.1 GCA_933226995.1 Candidatus Nitrosopolaris rasttigaisensis
TCTGTAGACTAGCCTTTAGCGCCGACACAAGATCTTTGGTTTCCTCTTTCACTTTTTCAGCTGGCTTGGCGACTATCGTTTTACCCTTCGCTTTCGATTCTATCAGCTTTTCTAATTCTTTAGCGTAAGCATCTGAATATTGGCTTATATCAAAGTGCTCACTTGACAGATTTTCAACCAGCAGTTTTCCCAAGGATAATTCTTTATTATCTATATTAGCTCGCTGCAGTCCTTTCAATTCACTAACTTCATCGACTGGCCTTATTTCATCTATATAATGAAGGAGATGCATTACTATTGCTCTCTGATACGGTCGAAGAGCGATAACGTGCTCTTTATCTTTGAATACCACTTTTCCTATTGCTATCTTTTTGGTTTCACTAAGTACTTTTACCAAAAGTGAATAAGCCTTATCATTTCTATTCTTATTGTCGGGCGCAACATAGTAGCTTTTCTCGATCAAGATCGGGTTAAGATCCTGTTCTTGTACAAATTCTTTTATGTCTATAGTGTTAGTTGTTTTGAGCTTAATCTTGTCTAAATCTGTTTTTTCGAGTACGATATACTGATCTTTTGTAATCTCGTAACCCTTTTTTATCTCGGAATTTGATACTTCTCGCTCTTCAACCGGACACCATTTTTTATAACGGATTCTATGACCATTTGCGCATAATTGGTTAAAGGAGAATTCCCTGTCTTCTGTGGCTACGTACACTCCTACAGGAATGTTGACTAACCCAAAGCTTATACTTCCTTTCCACATGCTTCTCGAAGGCAAATAACTTGTCAAATGTAGCTCGTCTTTGGTCTTAATATATTAGCTCTAGAAGCAAAGGTAGCAGATATTGCCCCGAATCTGTTATGTAGACTATAGCCGCATAACAGGGTCAAAATGATACGCGCTGATTTTCGGGACAATCCTACCGACGTCTGACGATGTAGAGATCAAATGAGAGAGTGGATTTTTGTGGATGTATTATTATCCATCTAAAGATTGGATTGAAAACCCACATAGCTTCTAAGACAGATTCACGTAACTTCCACGCCCTATTCTTAACAACTCAAAATATCTTAGAGGGCTGCCGTAGAAATTACAACAAGAACTACTTGAATAGTCAACCGATTCCCTACTAAATCATACTAGTCTTACATATACGACTTTCTAGCTATGAAGATACCCTGGCATATCATATACTAAATCCTGGCGTTATGTCTAAATACAAACAGTCGTATCCCTTTTGGGCCCAATTTAAGTCACGTCCCTTATCAAGGCATTTAGTACAAGTAGCTGCCGCAAATGATGGTAATAAGAACGATGGTTCCCAGCTATCTAACTCTTTTACCTAGCACATCTGTGAGTCGTTTCAGAGCAGCAGATCCATCATTCGGGTCTAATCGTACGTCCAAAATGCAGAAACCATCCGAATATTGATTCGCGGCCTCTAAAGCCACATCAAACTCATCTTCAGTATTAACGATAAAGCCTCTTCCACCTCCAACTATTCCTGGAATGTTTTTGTATTCCCAGTGTTGCAGGTCGTTAAATGGACCATCGAGCAGACGTCGTTCAGTTCCGTAACCGTCATTATTTAGCACTATAACGATTGGGTTTAATTGGTACCTGACTGCAGTTGATATTTCCATTCCAGTCATCTGAAAAGCACCATCTCCAACTATTACGAGTGGCCTCAATTTCGGATCAGCTAGTTGGGCCCCGACAGCTGCAGGAACCGCAAAACCCATGGAGGTGTAAAATGCTGGGGCTAGGAATTCTGTGTCGCGTTGTATAACCAAATCAAGAGCACCAAACAGCGAGTCTCCCACATCGGCAATAACGATAGTATCCGCTGTTATAAATGAGGCAAGCCTGAGAAACAAGCGTTGTACTGTAATCTTTTTTCCGATGTCGGCCAAAAAGGGCGTAGACGCAGATCGATTACTGTAACTTCCTAAACGTAGAGGCTCTCTCCTCGTTATATTTGCCGATCTCAGACTACGGATGAAGTATCGTAATCCAACATTCTCAAAATTATGATGCCGGATGGACAACTTCTCGCTTGTTGCATATATGGTATGACTCTGATCTATTGGTGTGACTGCCATTCCGAAATCTATATCAGTCATCAACGCGCCTAGCAAAATTAAACAGTCACTAGATTCTACAATTTCTCGGACCCGGTCATCTCCCATTGCTCCCTCGTATAAGCCAAGGTAGTACGGATAATTCTCGCTTATTACAGACTTGCTCAAGATAGTGGCCACGACCGGAACACCGGTCGTCTCGATTAGCTGCAGCACTTGATCTTGAAGTCCAAACCGTTGTATCTCGACCCCTGCAACAATAACCGGCTTTCGTGATGCGTTTATCATTGCTGTAGCCTCTTCAACTGCCTCAGCCATAGCCAGTGGATCACTTCGTTCTTCGTATTCGACCTTCATACAGTTCGGAACATTGTCTACGGGTATAGAGACCATATCACGAGGTAACTCGATATAGATTGGTCGTTTATATCGGAATGCCATAGACAAGACACGATCAATTTCGGCTTGAGCGGTGCTAGGATTGTTTAATACTGTAGAAGCGACCGTTATATGTTCAAATATCTTCTGTTGGGTGTCATATTCCCGGACCACATGGTGAAGAAGCGGATTCTTAGTACGTTCTTTTGCTCCAGGTGCGCCACTGATAACTGCGACAGGCGATTTTTCGGCATATGCTTGGGCAGTAGCGTTGACGACCTTAAGACCACCAACACAATATGTAATACAAACCGCCCCAAATCCCTTAACACGTGCGTATGCATCTGCTGCAAATGCGGCCCCTTGTTCGTCACATGTGTTTACAACTTTAAGCATGTTACTACGGATCAGCTCGTCATAAAAGCCAAGTATGTAATCCCCCGGAACCCCGAAAATGTGCTTAATACCATATTCATGTAGTTTTTGGATTAGGTAACTGCTAACTGTAGGTGTATTTTCCATACTTTTTCGGCGAAACCAGAATCTATTAAGATTTATGGATAATAGAACTTTATTGTTCTATTACTCGATCCTTTGATATACCCGATATCAGATGTCTATGATAATTACCAAAACAATAATACCGAGGAGAACGGTTTCTGTAAGAAATATTATAAGTACTGTCAGTAGCGCTACTTTCCTAAAGAAGTATCTGATTATCGTTTCGTTTGGTTTTGTTGCGCCGCAGCTGTTACCGGAAGCTGAAAAAAAGGTGATCCGCCACCACTTGCAAGTGCATAAGGCATTTTCCCATTCCATCTGTTAATTGATAGCCACTGAAGGTAATCTGGACTTTGTTTTAATTGTGCCGTAATGACCCTGATTGCTTGTGACTCGCCACTAGCCTTGGCCACATTTGCTCTTGCTGTTGCCTCAGCCTGAACAACCGTTTGGTTTGCGATTACTTGTACGGCTTTTAGATTATTTTGTTCTGTCAAAAACTTTTGGAATGCAACCACTTTTGATTCGATTTGATTAGCAAAGGCTTGTGAGAACGCAAAATCAGTTATAAATACGGTCTCGACAATTATATTCCTTGCCGATAGTGTATTACCAATAGTCTGAGCTATCACACCCTTTGCAATAGCCCTTTTTGTTATTAGTTCTTCAGCATTGAATTTCGCAACACTTGCTTTAACTGATTCCTGTATAGTAGGTGCAATTATTCTGTCCGCGTAATCAGCACCTAGCTGCTGGTAAATGATGTTTGCCTGACTCGGACTAATATGATAGTTCAAAGCTATTACTGTCTGTACTTCCTGCAGGTCATTTGAAGCAGCAGATGCACTGGCCTGGAATTTCAAAGTACGTACTTCCATCTGTATTACCTGTTCAGCAAATGGAGTAATAAAATGGAGTCCTTCTCCTAGTACACGGTTTTCAACTGCACCCACGTACAGAACAATTCCCCTATGTCCTGCTTGTACTACAACTACTGATTCGAACATGACAATAACGATAACAACCAATATTACTATCGCAACCAACACTTTTAATTTGTTTTGAACTCCTGGAACCCTTCGCATTGTTACCTGAACTCTTCTATTATTAGATCCATCTGCCCGGTTATATATTTGAGACTCGCGATTCGTCGCTTAAGAGCATTCTATGAAAAGGACACCAAAATTATTCTGATTCAAACGATCCCCCACTAGCTTCTATCGCATAGACGAATCAATGTGGTTTCTTTTTTTCTGGCCAACCAACACTATCGGGTTTCATCCGGCCGCAATCAGGCATCATCGTCGTCACCTGCTATCGGGTAACACTCGTTGCTATCAAGGTAAGGAAGAAGAGTGATAGATTGTGGCTATACAGCGACTCCAAATTCTTGCACCCTTACAGGTTCGTCTGACAATTATTGGCAAACTCAAGTCGGCGCAGTCGGACATCCCATGGTACCCCTGTAGTTCCTGAGTCGATCATTGGATCTATTCTTCTATATCTCTTCCACCATTTGTATTGACCCCAAATGTTAAAGCACGATAAATCATTGGTACCGCTATTGATTTAACCATGGAATGTTCTAACAATTCTTGCCAATGGATGACGGCAGTGAAAAACGCCTTACAAAAGAAGAACTATCCAAATTAAACAGCCTTTTTGGTCTTAGGAAAACGGGAGCAGGCCGACAACGACAACAGTTGAATGATTATTGGCAACTGCTTGCAGAAAAATATCATTTTCATTCTGATCATACACTCATTCATAATGAAACAGGTGAAATAGTCGATAAATGTATGCATGACCAGTCAAATCAATGAAGAACCCAAATCAAAGCAAAGCAAAGCAATTCCTTGGAAAACTAGCTCAAACGTTTCAGAGTTATAGAAAAGTAAAGTCTGATCGACTGAGGTACCTTCGTAAAATGAACAAGATATTTGTTAGCAAATAAATAACAACATTTGACAATAGTAGAACAAAAAACCTGCAATGACAGTACCATCCTGCGCATTGCTTTCGGACGAACACATCAGTCACCCTTAAGTATGGTGAGTTGAGAGCTAGTAACACTATGTCTTCAGATAAAAATGATAATACTAATGACAAAACTACTCGCAAAGAAACAGCCAAAGTAACAAATCTAAAAGTAGCTGAAGTAGCGGAACAACGTGACGTAGGAAGAAAAATTGCACGCATAGATCCAAATATAGCTGAACGTCTGAACGTGTCTACCGGTGATGCTTTAGAATTGTCATCGGGTCGAAAGAAAAGTACTGTTCTAAGCTGGCCGGCAAGGGAAAGCGACAGAGGCAAAGGATTGATACGCATTGATGGATTTACCAGAAACAGACTTGATGTTGGCATTAATGATACAATCGAAGTTAGAAAAGTGGAATCAAAAGATGCCAAGAGTATAACCCTCGCTCCCACCGAACCTCTTAGAATAGTAGGTGCAGAAGAGTATCTTGTGGATTACCTAAACGGAGCCTTAATGTCCAAAGGTGATACGATACCTATCAATGTAATGGGTCAGAGAATAGATCTTGTAGTAATAGCGACCAATCCATCCGGACCTGTTATAATTAATGATTCCACAAAAATTACAGTTTCTGAAGAAAGTGCCAAGGCAGCGCAAATATCAACAGAAGGTGGAGTTCCTTCAATTACATACGAAGATATCGGTGGCGTCAGAAACGAAGTTGCGCGAGTTAGAGAAATGATCGAGCTTCCTCTCAGACATCCAGAACTATTCAAAAGATTGGGGGTAGAAGCGCCTAAAGGAGTTCTTCTTCATGGCCCTCCTGGAACCGGCAAGACTTTGCTTGCAAAGGCAGTAGCTAATGAAACTAATGCCAACTTCTATACTATAGGCGGTCCTGAAATAATGAGCAAATATTATGGAGAATCTGAAGAAAAGCTACGTAATATCTTTGAACAGGCAGAAAAGAATGCACCTTCAA
>CAKOFP010000355.1 GCA_933226995.1 Candidatus Nitrosopolaris rasttigaisensis
ATATACTACTCTAGGATTCCATGACGCCAATTGACGCACAAGATAAACGTTGTTTATTGTCATTCAGGGTTTTTTTTGCCGAATTTAAAATGCAATCTTCGGTTCGAACATACCAAACACTTCTTTAAATACGTTGTTTATTTCACCCAGGGTCACGTTGCTTTTCACGGCGTTGATGATATGAGGCATCAAATTTTCGTCAGGATTCTCCGCAGCCTTTTGGAGTGCGCTGATGGCGGCATCAGTCTTTATTTTATCACGGTTGTTCTTGAAATCCTTAAGCCGAGCAACTTGCCTTATTTCAATTTCATTATCTAACATACTTATCTTGGGTTCGACACCTTCAATATCTTGGAATTTGTTCACCCCGACGATAATGCGTTCAGCCGCGTCAACTTCCTTTTTCAGTCTGTATGCGTTCTTCCTTATTTCGTCTTGAAAAAATCCTCTTTCGACAGCTGCCAACGCCCCGCCCATTCGATGAATTTTTTTCAAATATTTTTCAACTTCCTCCTTGATTGTCTGGGTCAGGGATTCGATATAATAAGACCCGCCAACCGGATCGACTGTTTTAGTTACGCCCGTTTCTGCCCCGATAATCTGTTGCGTCCGGAGTGCCACTTTCACAGATTCTTCTGTTGGCAGAGCAAGGGCTTCGTCGCGAGAGTTTGTATGCAATGATTGACATCCACCTAGTACAGCAGCTAACGCTTGTGTCGTGACCCTGACGATATTATTGTCGACTTGCTGAGCGGTTAATGATTCACCACTCGTCTGGACGTGAAACCGTAGATGGAGCGATTTTGCGTTCTTGGCATGAAAGATATCCTTCATTATTCTAGCATATATTTCCCTGGCAGCTCTAAATTTTGCGACCTCCTCAAAGAATTCCATTGTGCAACAAAAGAAAAATGATAATCTCTGGGCAAAGTCATCTATTTTAATTCCTCTATCTACACATGTGCTGATATATTCTATTGCGTTAGCAAAAGTGAAGGCCAATTCTTGAACAGCGGTGCAGCCTGCTTCCCTCATATGATAACCCGATATGCTGATCGGGTACCACTGCGGTACATGCTTGTAGCAATGCTCTATAGTGTCACCTATGAGTCTTATGGATGGCTTTGGAGGATAAATGTAGGTATTCCTGGCAATATACTCTTTCAAAATATCATTTTGTGTAGTGCCTCTTAACTTCCCCGGAGAAAAGCCTTGTAACTCAGCTACACTAATGTACAGTGAAAGTAGGGTTGACGCGGTTGAATTAATTGTCATAGATGTACTGACTTTATCCATCGGGATACCCTCGAAGCACGTCACCATATCCTTGAGCGAGCTAATGGCAACGCCCGTCCTTCCGACTTCGCCTTCCGACTGTGAGTCATCCGAATCACGACCTGTTTGTGTAGGGAGGTCGAACGCTAAGGAAAGGCCTGTTTGGCCATGAGAAAGTAGGAATTTGAATCTATTGTTCGTCTCTTCCGCACTCCCAAAGCCGCTATATTGCCGCATTGTCCATAAACGCTCCCGGTACATATCAGGATAAATTCCTCTCAAGTACGGAAATCTACCGGGTTCTTGGTCCTGAGTCTTTTTCCGTAGTGAATTCTTTTTGTAGACTTTCCTCACGGGGATGCCAGAATCTGTTTTAATTACGCTTGTCAGATTCACTCACCTTAACACTACTGCAGCCAGTTGTTCAGCAGCGACATATGGATCTAGTTCCTTATTTACTATTTTTTCAATAAAGTCGTGATACCTGTTATCTTCTCTGAGCATAGCAGAAACTTTTTCTTCAACCATGTTTAAAACCATATCTCTTAACTCCACTTCCAGCATTCTTTTTTCCTGATCTCTATAATTATCTCCTTTACTCTGTAGTAGCTTATCAATATTAACAGCAACATCTTTAATTCCACTCCCCGTTTTAGCTGATGCTTTGATTACCACAGGCTTCCTAGGGGTGTCGCCTATCAAATCCGTGATAGAATTGTATAGACTGGTCGAACCATCAAGGTCTCCTTTGTTAATAATATAGAGGTCTCCAACTTCTGTTAGGCCAGCTTTTATTGCTTGTATACTGTCACCAGTTTGTGGGCTCAAGACCACCGCAGTAATGTTAACCACGTTCGAAATCTGTACTTCCACTTGTCCTGCTCCTACGCTTTCCACTATTATCAAGCCATAGCCAGCTGCATCAAGAATCCTTATCACATTTCTCACCGATCTAGAAATTCCTCCTATTGCTCCCCGAGAAGCCAAGCTCCTCACAAAGACGTTTTGGTCATCCATGGTAGTTCGCATCCTTACTCTGTCTCCTAAGATTGCTCCGCCGGTGATGGGGCTTGTGGGATCGACTGCAATAATGGCTATCTTATATCCAAGGTCCTGAAAAGCTGGAACCAATTTTTCTATCAGAGAACTTTTTCCAGCACCACCAGCACCGGTGAATCCCACGGTCTTAGCGTTTCCTGTTTTATTAAATATTTGACGCAAGATTATGTGAGAATCTGGTTCATCGTCATCTACGATGGAAATTGCTCTAGCGAGCGAGCGACGGTCGCCCTGAAAAAGACCCTCAACTATAGGATGCACAGTATCTCCGATATAGATATACCAATATTAAACACTTCTAAAAAGAATATTCAAGATGTAAGTCACTAGAATCCGAGCTGCATATATGAGCAATAGAGACACAGCGGCGTTAAGTTTTAAAGTCTAGTTCTCGAATCTTTTCTGAATGACCCCCGAACAACGAAAACCTCATCAGCACCAGCAACAACAACACCACAAAAGGATCAGAGTACTTGTTTCAAAGCTTGGACTGGACGGTCACGACAGAGGAGCTCTTGTGATTTGCAGAGCGCTGAGAGACGCCGGAATGGAGGTAATCTACTCTGGACTATTCTGTACTCCTGAGCGAGTCGCCAACACCGCCCTAGATGAGGACGTTGACGCGATTGCCATGAGCCTATTGAACGGGGCACATCTTGTTCTTTTTCCCAAGGTTGCAAGACTACTGAGGGAAAGAGGGGTAAACGACATTTTACTTATAGGAGGGGGAATAATTCCGGAGAGTGACAAACAGTCATTAGAACGTGAAGGAATTACTGGGAATTTCGGGCCAGGAACTCCTTTATCTACTGTAATCCAACACATCACAGCAAATATAAAAAAGTCCTCGGAGCACAGAAGCCCTTGACAATGACATGCATGATTTGGATGCTGTCGACATGACGCCTTCGTATAGATTACAAGAAAAATTCTGAATCACAAGATGCCGTTTTCAAATCGCCCCATGTATTGCTACCTTCCGCAATCAGTCTAAACAAGCGCGATTGTTATTTATACGATTATCTGAAGTTAATTCTATCCGATAACAAAACTACCTGTTGTCCAGCTCGATCCAGGCCTTCAGCATTTTTATTAGACAAACACGACAAGGGCTGACTTATCTGTCCAAATTCTGGCTGCGGGGTTTAGACACATTCAACTCATTTTTTATCTTCTTTGCTAAACTTGCTATTTCGATAGGTTTTCGAATAAAGCATTCTACCTCTAGAGAGGGAAAAACTTCTCTCAAGGCTTCGTAATATACTTCAAATGCAGTAATAAAGCATACTTTAACGCCGTTATCTATCTTCTCAAGTTCTTTATACAACTCGAAGCCATTCATTTTTGGCATCCTTACGTCCAGAAGTAATAGGTCATACTTAGAAGCTTCAAAATTCGATAATGCTTCAAGAGGATCGTTAAAAGTATCGACCTTGAACCCATCGCTTTCTAAACCCTTCTTGAAAGCCAAGGTAATACCAGAATCGTCATCCACAATTAAAATCTTTGTCATCGTCAATCGATAAATGACCATACTTTTATAATTTATGAAAAACACATAGAGGTGTTTATTAGGACGCGTTTAAGATTTTCGAACGCAGAGTAATTTTTTAGAATTCTGATCTTAGAGTGGAACCATAGATAAGTTTAGAACTAAGAGCTAGTAGTCTTTCATTTCTCAAGAAATAACAATCTTTTAGCAGATTTTTAACAGCTAGTTTAACCACATAGAGTTGCAGGAAGAAAATAGACTTTAATAAAGTTTCTATCATGCTCCGCTTTCGGCAGTCGACGTAGAGAGTCGAGACGCCCATTTTATCGAGCTGGTTCATGATTGTCTTGCATATTCTTAAGTCACATGTGTTGTTCCCGAGTATGATGATTCTATCATTACTCTTAATACTGAAAATTGGGGAATGACAGAATTCATCTAATGAATAGGCTAACGAGTGTATACCAAAAACTTCATTCATCTTTAGTGACCCGTATAAAGCAGCAGGAAATACTATGCCATTTCCCAGGAGTATGTATGAAGGAGATTTTTTAATTTTGTAGTTGGTTAAATAATCAGCCAAAGCCATTGACTCATTGTATATTTTTTTAACATTGTTCAAGTTTACTTTGCACACTAAAGAAAGACAGCACAGCATAGAAGCAGTAAACCCTATAGTACCAGAAGTTGGAATGCTGGTGCTTTTGTATCGGATTGAAATGAGTTCGTCAGAGCTTTTTGCGAGAGGGCTTTCTGGTCTTGTCGTTATTGCAATGGTTTTTAGGGCGGACATATTTGCCACCCTAGCTGCTCGCATAGTAGCCTTTGTAGCGCCAGAGACTGATACGAGATATACCTTCCGATTCCTCACGATAGCGGGATTCAGGACAATATCCATTGGGTAGCAACACCTAGCCTTATAGCCTGACACATACATTGCAATCAAAGACGCGACGTACGAGTCTCCAGAACCGGTAATAATGCTGTCATCAATGTCAGTTTGCGGTCGCGGAAATTCTAACTTTTCCAAGTCTTCTGTCTGGTATTCTATTTCTGTTTCCATTGCCTCAATAGAACGCATGCTACCACCAGAGATGGCCGGACAGATTTATTGCTTATCAGAATGCTAACAACCCGCTTCCAGTATTTGAATCCGTATAGACATATTTAGCCGACCTTCCTAGTATTAGAGGTGCCAAATTACTACGATATATTGGAGGTTAATAATCGTGCTTCTCAAGCTGAAATAAAAAAATCCTTCCGGAATCTTGCGTTGAAGTACCATCCTGATAAAAATAAAAATTCTGAAGACTCGAAGCATAAGTTTATGCAGATTATCGAAGCTTACGAAGCTCTCTTCGATGAGATCGCTAGACGAGACTACGATAGCAAGACTAATCATGGCATGCATGATTATGCTTCTGCACGACCATGGATTCCTTCTGCTGACTTTGAACGAATATACAGCTATTCCGAGATCAAAAGAAGGTATAGAGACGGCAGCATTGGAGGTGGTATGTGGGACATCAGTGAGAGCGCTAGCGTGGGGTTATGGAAGGCGACTATGGTTTTATTCGGTGGTTTGGGTGCAGTCGTTATATTGATAATGATATTTCATTAACTAACTTATAGCTATTTAGTGATAAAATGGGCTTCGGCCTTTACGGAACTCTTCGTCCAGGACAGACCCCGCATCACCGCGGATGATGGCTCAGCCTGTCCTATTGTGTCATTTGCGGACCGTGAAGTTTAGAGATCAGCCTGTAATTCAGGTTAGAGGTAGCAGAGATTTTGGGCCCATTTCTTGAGACGTCTGAGAAATGTGCCTTACTTATTTTCGAAGATGATGTTGTCCATCTCGATCGTTTTTAATCACAATCATTAGTTTTTTAATTCATTTCGTGTCTCTAGAGAAACCAGACTTCGGATTTAGAATGGAATCACATCGATCAGCTAAGATAGGATTGGAATATGTAGACAAGAGAGCCGACGATTGATATAAAAGCAATCAAAATATAAGAAAGAAATAAAGCCATTCTCCATGATCATCCTGAGTGCAATTATTGGATCAACGTTAGTTGCTGCCATGGCTGGGATATCTTTATTTATCATGGCTAATTCTTCTACTACTCAGAACGGTTACACAAGCTCACACGATTTTCTTACTGGAATTTCAATACCTGCTAATCGATATTTGAAAGCCGATATCTCAGTAAATAGTTATAAGCTGATTGTAGATTTAGCACTCACCCAAGATCAACAAACAAAGGGTTTGGCCGTTAAAAATCACATGAACGAAAGTGAAGGAATGTTGTTTGTTTTTCAACAGCCCTCTAGGCCATCATTCTGGATGAAGGATATGAAGTTTCCGATTGATATAATATGGCTGGGCGCGAATCGTTCAGTTGTCTACATTGCTCCTAATTTGGAGCCATGCATGTCACAAAGCAATTGTCCAGGATACGTTCCTAACAGGGACTCTCTATACGTCCTAGAAACCACGGCTGGTTTTTCACATAGACACAACGTCACGGTTGGCACACAAACGAATTTCCAACTTGCAGGATGATGGTCAGCATCTAAGGTCATAAGTCAGCTTCCCCAGATTCGAGAGTTTTTTATCATGCTTGTTGGCTACTACAATCCGAGAATAGTTGCCTTTTGTTATGACAAGATCTCAGCATGATTTTTTTTTAATCAGTGCCTCTGTCTGTTATCTGTTATTGTATTAATCTAACATATTGCTGGCCTTTCTCGCGAATATCAGATATGTGGTATGCCCAATCATCCTCATCGAAGGTCTGCTCATGCCTTCTCTTGCCTCTATATTTCGAATCATCAGTTCAACACAGTCTACATCAATGAAATTATTTTGTTTTAGTTCTGTTGCGGACTTTTCCAACTGATTCATAGTCGGACAAATGGCGACGAATGCACCGCTAGGCTTCAACGCCCGATAGACTTGGCTGATCATGGTCCAGGGGTCACCAAGATCGACTATGGCTGCGTCGACATCTTCTATGTCAAGACCAAGGTGAGGGTCGTGTAAATGAGTTGTAACATATGCTGTCATCGCAGCCTTTTCTAGATTGCGCTTGGCAATTTCAATAAAATCCGGATTTACGTCGAAAGTGTAAATGTGCCCACTAGGCTTTACAATGCTGGCCAGAAAAGTAGTAAGAGCTCCACTCCCAGTGCCGATCTCGAGTACCTTTGATCCGTTTTTCAATCCCGTTCGAGCTACTATATATCCCAAATCTTTTGGATATATGATCTGGGTCCTTCGTTCAGATTTCATTATAAAGTCGTGAATAGTTGGCTCCACTAGGTGGATAAGTTTTCCTTCGCTGGTTTTAACGATGCTACCATATTCTAATCCAATAATCGATGAGACATCGATTACTCCGAGATGCGTGTGTACTTTCTTTTCACAATTAACCCGCGTCAGCCATTTTTTTCTCGATGTGTGAAAAAGCATAACGTAGGAACCTTCCTGAATCGTCATTAACAAAAAATAACACAAGTTACAGGAGATAAAAATCCTTCTTGGTGTAGAGTCGTTACTCGGAACATTATTGTTTGATAAATAAAGATGATATATGATAACAACAAAAAACCACTTGACTTGGTGCTGAAGCTACCGTAAACTGCATCGCAGTGTGTGATATGTCATTTATAAGGTATTTAACCTGTGGCTTATACAGACGATTTAATGAAGGGGGTTATCTTCGATCTAGATGGCGTCTTAGTAGATTCCATGCCAATGCATTTTGAGGCATGGAAGGTAGCATTTAGCGAAGTAGCAAATATCGAAGTTGATGAAAGGACAATTTATTTGCTTGAGGGAATGCGAGGTATTGAATTAGTCAGAAACATTTTTGAGCTCAAGCGAATTGGACCGTTTGATGAATCGATTTTAACGCAGGTTACAAAAAGAAAAGATGAATATTTCAGAAAGATATTTAGTTTCAAACCTTTTGAGGGCGTGAAGGAGTTGGTTACAAACCTAAGATGTCGTAAGGCAGTAGTCAGCGGTTCTGCGAAAAAAGATGTTGAGAGAATTTTAGGCCAAGCCATTGGATTCGGGAAGGAGCAGTTTGACGTTGTAATTACCGCGGACGAGGTTACGAAAGGAAAGCCGGATCCATCCTCACTACTTTCAGCAGTGGAGAAACTGAATCTCAAGACAACTGATGCGCTAGTAGTCGAAAACGCACCTTTAGGTGTTGAGGCAGCCAATAGAGCCGGTATCCCCTGCGTAGTAGTCTTGAATAATACACCTCTAGATACAACAGATTTCAAATCCCTAATATCAGAGGAAAGAATTCTCAAACGGACAGAATCGGCTTTCAACTTTATGCAGAAGTGGTGTAATGAATGAAAGTGATTATATTTTCTCATGAGTCTGATCTTGACGGGCTATTTTCGGCTGCTATCGGGTTGATTCGATATCCGCAAGCACGGCTTGTATTTCTCAATTATGGTGCGGAGAGCTTTATAAAAATGAGAGGGTTCGTCGAGTCCGCAACCAGTTTCTCGCAGGAGATGGGTATAGTCGTCATTTCAGATTTAGGGCTCAGCTCTGACCCTAGTGTGATCGATACATGTAGAGAAACCTTCTCAATAGCCAAGAAAAAAAACTGGAGTATCATCTGGATCGACCATCATCCTTGGCCTGAGAACGCGATCCAGGGTATCGAACCTTACGCTGAGCTTGTGTTGGACAGTGTCAGTTCGAAGTGCGCCGCAGAGTTGATTTATGAACAATTTCTGCCAGGACACCGCCTGGCAGAAAAACTTGCAAGTCTAGCCCATACAATGGATTACTTCACAAATGATCAATATCTAACTCCTACTTCAGAACTAATAAAATACTATCATAACTTCCCTGATTGCTACACCCGCCTCATCGATCTCGCACAGAAATCTTCGCATGGGATACTATGGGATATTGAAATGCAAACAGATTACAACGAATATGCGCTATTGCGAGACGAGGCAAAGGAACGCGTATTTTCAACGATGCGAATACGAGAGATTCATAATATCAAGATCGCATTCATACAATCATCACCCTTCATTCAGAACAGTTTATTTTCGGATGAAGTTTTCAAAAAAACTGGCGTGGATCTTGCTATGGTTTACAGCACGGATGGCAGAGTAAGTATAAGACGTAATAACAATAAGATTTCTTGTAATGATATCGCAGCGAACTTGCCTGAAGGAGGCGGTCACATATTCGCAGCAGGTGCAACTTTTCGCAGTAATCCAAGTGATATTGAGTCGGTTATATTGGAGTTGGAGCGCGCGGTTTTGACAACCCTGGAAAAAACTGATACGGCAGTCAATCTGTGAAGTCGTTCAAGTTTTAATCTGTTTAGGAAAAGGGACAGAACATAGACGATTGGACGATCGGTAATCATCGCTGATTGTGATATTAAGTCCAAGCTTACTATGCCCGCTAAGGCTAACAGATAAAACACACGCTCTTTGCATTTGTTTGTCAGGGATTGCTGAAATTAGTGGTGAACCAAATTACAAGGAATCAAAGAAAATTAAAGAAGGTCTGGATTCGTGTCTCATAATGGAATTTATATAGATTTTGCCAATCAATTAGTAGATGGAGAGGGGGTCTGGAAATAATAAATTTAAAGTCTACCAGTGTAATAAGAGAGGGCACACTTTAAAATGCGCATCGATCGTAAAAACTGGGGGGGTAATAGTGTATCCCACGGATACGGTATATGGAATTGGTTGCAATCCATATTTGGAGGAAGCAGTCGAAAGAATCTTCGAAATAAAGGGTCGAAATAAAACCAATCCTTTTCCCATTTTAGCATCAAACCTGCAGGACATAGAAAAAATTGCTTTACTCGGTAAAATCGGTAAACAGTTGGCTAATATATTATTGCCATGCGCCCTTACCATAATCTCCACACTTATTGATACACGAATTTCCACAAAGGTGACCGCAGGTAAAACAACCGTCGGAGTCCGAGTTCCGGATAATAAATGCGCAGTTGCTCTGTTGAAGCATTGCAAATATCTTGTTGGTACCAGTGCAAACAAATCAGGTGAGAATCCTTCAAATTCAATCTCTGAGGTGATTTTGTCGTCGTTGAGAGGATTCGACGCGATTTTGGACGGAGGTAATATTAGACAAGGGAGTGCATCAACTATTTTGGATCTGTCAGGACGCGTCCCCAAGATAATTCGGGAAGGAGCAATCTCATCGGAGGAAATTGCCAGGGTTCTTTCAACAAGCAACAACTGATCTAGTTATGGACTTTAATCTCATAGTTTCGACATATAGACATCGAGAAGACGATGCGCAAAACGAACTCCACGACATACTTGAAATGTTTGGAGATCCAAAACCAGGGTCAGACATTACTGACCTTGTCGGTATCTTGATAGGGCATACCGAGCTTGAACCCTTTGAAGTAGTGAAGAGAATCAAGGAACTAGTCCATGACGAACCCTGGCGTGTAAGATACATTCTCAGACTTATTCCCGTAGAGTTCGCTTTTACTGAGGACGGACTGGATTCTATTAAAAAAGCTGCGAATCGACTCGCTTCAAAGATGCAAAAATTTGAGACCTTTAGGATAACTGTCGAAAGGAGAAATACTTCATTGCGTTCTTCTGAAATAATTGCAACCGTTGGTTCAGAAATTGACAATAGAGTAGATCTAGAAAATCCCAATTGGATCGTACTGGTGGAAATAATCGGAAAACTTGTTGGGATCTCCGTTTTAAGGCCAAATGAAATATTCAGCTCGCTCATAGAGAAGCGACAAGGGGGGACCGTTACTTAGTCAGCAAGGCTGCCCTTTCCGATAGATAGCTAGTGAAGGCATCATCATTTGATAAAAATTTATTCAATTGGACTCCGAGCCGCATGCAAATAAGTTCTTTCTTTCTGTTGCTTGGTTTTAAGACAGAGTCGTCTATCTTAAGATGCGTATTACATATACGTCTAGTAACTTTTATCAACTTCTTTTTTTCTTTTGAGAAAAGAATAAAGCAGCCTGGTGATTGATTCTTTAAGCCAATGTCCCTTAAAGCTATCGATATTTGATCTGTACAGGAAATTCGAAGAAGAAGATCCATTTCGGGTCTATTTACCAATGTGATTTTTCTTTTTTCTGACTCGATAGTGATTTTTAAGGCTTGGAGAATGTGTTCGATTCCATAGACAGCACCTGCCCATACAGCCTGCATCGACACCCCTCCATTCGAGGTTTTTCGTAAATCATCAATATATTCGCCGACATCTTTCACATCTAAATCGGACACTCCTATAACTGTCGTGAATATATTACCCACTTTGTGTATTCGGTTCTGGTGTTTCAGGGACTTCCTCTCTTATAATTAAGATGTATGCCGTAAGCGAAGCTAGTATTCAAAAGTCGAATATCGATCATAATCATAACAGTCATTTTAATATCTGTATTCCTATTACATGCTAAAAAGATTTTCGAGATTAGTTAAGAACTCACGTCCGTGAATCGGCGAGATGAATTCAGCTGAATCTTCCAGCTTGCAAAAATTAACATGTACGTCGATGGTGTGAATAAAAAATCAAGAGTTATCACTCCCACTCTCATGCATGTCTCGGGCTGCCGCCATGTACAACTGTTACAATAGTAACGGTATCTCCACTCTCTATTACGGTATTATTGCCACCAAGTAAGGAAGATTCAACACCATTAACTGCTATCAAAATGTTATGAGGACTCAAAACCTCTGGTTCCTTGACGTCACGCCGTAACAGCATTAGTATTTCAGATAAGGAGAGAGTAGACTCCTCTAGGATAATTGATGGCTTGCCAACCGCTTTTTTCACGCCGCCTAGGAGTCTCACGTTTATCATGATTCATAATGCGTCTATTGTATTTCCGGCTCTGTTGTTCTGTCTGATGAACCTTTTTCTGTAGTTTCCCTGCGAAGATTTGCCGTGATGAATCCAGCTATTCTATTTCTGAGCAATTTGGACCTTACAATAGCTATTTTCTTAAGAGTCACTTTGTTTTGATCAAAATCTGTACCGAAACTTTCTGCATACCTTTCCAAAATTTCAGTAGAAATCCGCTTAATTCTATCCATTCACCAAAATGTTAACAAGACGTAATTTTATCTTATTGAAACCGCGAGGTAGAAAGGTGACTCACGTTGGTGTCTTGTCTGCTGTCATGTGTGCGCAAAATACAATAAAAGTTATTGTATAGGATTATTGCAGACGACTCGTAAGATAAATAGGATAGACTGCTCTGTAGGGCGTATGGTTTCAAGCATCCGCTTAAACGTTGACAAAGTCGAATCCTTGACGTCTCTTGCGAAGGATTCTTTACCCTGGGAATCTTGTGCACTTTTGTTGGGCGAAACTGGCACTGAGAATTTGGACGAAATTATCGTGAGCGACGTGATCACATTGAAAAACAGCGATTCTTCGCCAGTTTCATTCAGTATCGATCCAGACGATCTTGTCAATGCATATCAAGTGTCAGAAGCTAGGAACTTGCAAGTTGTTGGAATATTTCATTCGCATCCAGCGGAGCCTTTTCCCTCGTCAACAGACAAAAAATATA